>CAZLCT010000089.1:0-9956 GCA_964558015.1 uncultured bacterium
AAAAGACAGCATGCTTCAAGCCGCAATGTATCGCGCGCACCAAAACCAATAGGCATGAGACCCAAAGATTCACCCGCTCTTATCAGCATATTCCAGATATGGACAGCTTTATTCCTATCACAGATTATCTCGTATCCCCATTCACCGGTGTAGCCTGTAGTTGATATAATTATTTCGTTTTTATCGATCTTCTTAGTTATAAACGAATGAAAAGGCACATCCATCAAATTAACATTCCATGTTGCTTTAAGTACATCACCACTGGCAGGTCCTTGAAGCGCAAACAACGCCTTTTCAAAAGAGACATTGCTAACTGTAACTTCAAATTTATTTATATTATAAGTAAACCAGGAAAAATCTTTTTCGTAATTAGCCGAATTTACAACTAAAAAAAAGCCTTCGTTAAAGACTTTATATACGAATATATCATCCACAATACCCCCTCTCTCATTACATAACGGGGTATAAAAAGCTTTTCCATCTTTTAAATTATTTATATCATTGGCTACTAAATACTGCAAAAAGGGCTTAGCATCCTTACCCTCAACCACAATTACCCCCATATGAGAAATATCAAAGATACCTGCCTTATTCCGTACTGCAGTATGTTCTTCGATTATACTTTTAAAATAGGCTGGAACTTCCCAGTTGCCGAAAGATATAAATGTTGCCCCTCTTTTTTTAAACTCTTCATGTAGTGGTAGATGTTTCATAGCAGATCATAAGATTATTAAATAAAATATGTTAGATAAAGCGGTATGTATTCTAGTGAAAGGATTTACATTCACAAATGAATAACATAACTTGTCATTATAACAAGTTATGAAAAAAATGCAATATTAAACAATATTATATAATATTATGTTTTTTTGCTTCATCATATAGTACCGATTCATCACCTTTTGCAAACAAAGCCTGCCGATGAGCAGTTTTAACACCGTCAAATGCAATCTTTACTCTCCTAAACCTAGAAATTGAATTTCTGAGAAACAATATCTTGTCGCGAATCTTTTTCTTATCATCTATTTCATACTTCTCAAAAGGTGTACGCGGCTTCGGAATAAATGGGGTTAAACTAACTTTAACGGGGAGAATATTAGAAACATCTTTAATAAATTCAATAGTCTGCTTTAAATCAAATTCTTCTTCATTTGGAAGTCCGAACATCATATACAGTTTAATTTTCTTAATCCCTAAATTTTTTGCCATATTAATGACCTTAAAAAAAGTATCATTATCAATCTTTTTATTTATATCAAATCGCAACCGTTCACCTCCGGTTTCCGGAGCTAAGGTCAATGTTCTTTGTCCGCTCTTTACTAATAATGATAATAATGATTTTTTTATAGAATTTGCACGTAATGAAGAAAAAGAGACTTTTGCCCCTGCTCTATCTAAAAAATCGCATAAAATATCAATTTCAGGATAGTCTGAAGGAGCAGACGCAATGAAACCAATACGATTTGTGATTTTTAAGCCCTTTTCGCATGATTGGATTACTTGGCTCACGCTCCTCGTCCTCGCACCTTCGTAAACATGACCTGAGACGCAAAAACTGCATTTATGAAAACAGCCGCGTGCTATTTCAATAAGAAACATATTTTTGAACTCAGTATAAGGAGTTATAATTCGCGATACTGTCTCAAATGAATCAAGATCTCTGGCCTGCTGAACTTTTAATTTACCTGGAAAACGAGGAACAAAAATACCCTCAATATCCGAAAGACTCTCAAGAAGTGATTCTTTCCTCTGGCCTGCTCTTCTCCAATGAACTAATCTTTTTAATACTTCATCAAAAAGGTCCTCACTGTCGCCAAGAAATGCGAAGTCAATAAAAGGTAAAAGCGGCTTGATATTAAAATATGTAATAAATCCGCCAATAAAAATAATAGGGTGTTCCTCTTTTCGATCTTTACTAAGGGGAGGGATTTTTGCCGATTGCAACATCTGTAGAATATTCAGGTAATCTAATTCAAAATTAATCGAAAACCCAACAATATCAAATAAATTTAATGGCCTTCCTGATTCAAGGCTCAAAGGTCTCGTTCTGCCTTCAAAAAAGGCACGCTCGGCTTTAACATTCTCCGGTAGGTTAAAATACCAATAAGCAGTATGAAACCCAAGATTACTCATTCCAACGTAATATGAATTAGGAAAGCACAGGGCAGCTTTTAAATCAACGTCAACTTTAAAAATACTCCCCTGCTCATGAGGCAAGAGTTCTTTTCTTCTACCTGTCCAATATTCCACCGCTTGTATCATCCAATAAAAAGATGCCCTGTAAATTCATCTCCAGTGCCTGAGGATTATCGCTTGCCAGGAGGGCATCTTCTTTAGAAATCATTCCATCCTTATAAAGACTAACTAAAGCTTGATTAAAAGTTTGCATACCTTCTTCTGAACAATTAATTAAAGCTTGTGGAAGTTTATCCATTTTATTTTCACGAATTAACTTACTAGTAGTTGGATTTTGAATTAATATTTCAAATGCCGGAACCAAGCCAGAGCCATCCTTCTTGCGTAATAACCTTTGACAAGACACCGCTTGGATATTAAATGATAATTGAACTAATATCTGTTCATGTTGATTAGTCGGAAAAAATCCAAGTATCCGGTCAAAAACCTGCAGCACGTTTTTTGCATGAATTGTACTGATAACAAGGTGACCAGTCTCAGAAGCTACAATAGCTGATTTAAACGACTCAGAGTCTCTCATCTCACCAATAACGATAATATCCGGGTCCTGACGTACAATATATTTCAATGCATCATAAAATGTAGGAGTATCATCACCTATTTCGCGTTGATTAATTATAGATCGTTTATCTTCATGAACAAATTCGATAGGATCTTCAACTGTAATAATATGGGCATCACGGTTGTTGTTTATATAATTAACGACTGTTGCTACAGTTGTACTCTTACCGGTAGAAGTAGGACCACCAACCAGTATAAGTCCTCTTTTCTTGAGTGAAATCTTCTCAAAAACTTGAGGAATATTAATCTCTTCAAACTTTGGAATATTTTTCTTAATTGTTCGAATAGCAATACTTAGTGCCCCCCTTTGATAAAAAACATTCGCTCGGAAACGTCCATATTCCCCCGATGTAAAGGCCAAATCGACACCTCTGCTTTTCTTCAGCAGACTCTTGTGGTAATCGCTCAATAATATATCAGAAATACCTTCAATTAAATCCTTGGAAACAACTTCTTTGTCGAGTTTAAGAATATCGCCCGAGACACGAACCCGAGGAATTGCATTCTCTTTAATATGCAAATCAGATGCCCCTTTTTCAGTCATTGACTTTAAAAGACCTTCTAAAAATATTCTTGGATCCATTCTTTTACCTTTGTAATTTTTTTAGTTAAAAACCATTTGTTTTTAAATCGATGCTCGTCTCTTTTAATTTTATCTAAAATATATCCTAAAACACCGGCCGCTGCGGTATATTGAGGAGATGCTATAACTTCCTTTGGTCCATTAATTCTCCGCGTTACACCAAGCCTGACAGGTGTTCCAAATACATCCTGGCTAATTTCCAAAATTCCATCAAGTGCTGCACCACCGCCTGTTAAAACAACGCCGGATACTATACCAATCTTTTTTTCAATTTTATCAATTACCGGCTTTATATGATCAAGCAATTCTTTTGCTGAAACAAAAATATGATCATAAAGCCTTTTTTTATTTAAACTCAATCCTGTTTTACCAAATACATCGACGACAGGAATAATTTCATCTTCGAAAGCAGAAACTACCATCGCAGACCCAAACCGTTCCTTAAGACGACGCGATTCGGTTTGCGGAATATTTAAATTCTCGGCTAAGCACGAAGATATGTATTCTCCTCCGATTGGAATAGTTTTATAAAATTTTAGAATATTATTTTGTATGTATATTATATCGCTAACGTATCCCCCAATGTCAATGAGAACAATGCCGTCTCTTTTCTCTTCCTCCCTTAAAACAACGAAACTTGATGCAAGTGCCCTTGGAATAAAAGAATCAGTAAAGATATCGATTCTCTCAAGCGTCTTCATAATATTGCGGATTACAGTACCATTTGCAGTAAAAAGCAAAAGATTAACCCCTAAGCGACGTGCATCAAGCTCCAGAGGATCACTTATACCACCAAGATCATTAACAAAAAACTCTATAGGTGTCTGGTCTATAATATGCTCATCCAAAGGTACGGTAGCAACACTTTTGGTTTGTTCTATTACTTTTAAAATATCACCTTGGGAAATCGTCTTCATTAACTCGCCAAAATAAATCGAACTACTACATGTATAATTTCTTAAATGTTCATTTGAAATTACAATATAAAAACTCACCTTTGTATAATCAATATCATCACCAAGCTGAAGAATTAATTCCCGGACTTGTCCGCTCGCTTTCTCTATATTAACAACAACACCTTTTTCAAAGCCAAATGCCGGAACCTTTACAAAACGTTCTACAGTCAAGGAACCGTCTTCCTGAACAGTTCCCCTGAGTGCAACAAGTTTTACAGTCCCAATATATAAAACATAGATATTATACTTCTTCATTTTATTTCTTTTTTATTTATACACGCAGATATACGCAAATCTTCTAACGCAGATTCACGCAGATGTCTTAATATGCGATTATTCCCGCCTGCCTCTTAAAACTGTTTCCCAGGGCGGGCAGGTGCGTCCCTACTTTTTCTTAACTACAATATTTTTAAAACGTAAGTCTATATATTTAACAGAATTACTCATTGGATCTGATAAGATATGTTTTACCTTGTCAAGTTTTGTTAATGCATCGTCAATATCTTTGCTAAACTTGATTTCTAACTTATCATTCAAAACAAGAGTCATATTGTCTGAATGATCTATTACAATAGATAAAACATTTTCATCCTTAAGCACAGGATTATATTTGAGCCTAGTAACGAGCCTTAGTGCAATCTGAATTTGCCGATTAAAAAAGTAATCGCCGGGTGAAAGGTAGCTTTGACGACTAAAACGTGCATCAATAATGATAAGTCCTTCTCTGGGCTCCTTAAGTACCGGGACAAGGACACACCCCTCATTATCTATTAAATAATATTTACTCCTAAATGGAAGCTTGACTTGAGCGACCTCTCTACGTTCCGTAATATTAATGCTTATAGTATATGGCAGTAATCTTTTTATCTCTGCACGTTTAATACGGGGAAGGAGTTCAAGACGATGGGCACTTTCGCTTAAATCTACATTAAAAATGTTAACACCATTATGGATTCTTGCTATGTTTAAAATATTCTCGCGTGAAATAAATTGTGTTTTATTAATCTCAATATTTTTAACAACAAAGGTATCATGGGTATGACAATATTCTGTAAACAGAAATACTCCTCCCGTGAGAATTACAATAAGTAATAACCATCCTATATTTTTAAAAACAACCCCTCCAAAACTTGAGATACGATTTTTGATAGAAATACCTTGCTTACGTTTTTTATTTGTTTTTTTTCTCCTTTTTCCTGCCATGAAAGGATCTCCTTAATGCTGATTTTAGTATACTTATACATAATTTATCAAAATCAATTCCAATATTTTTAGCAGCCTTTGGCAATAAACTCAATTGAGTAAATCCGGGAATAGAATTTAATTCTAAAACAAAGGGCCTTCCCTTCTTATCAACCATAATGTCAATCCTTGAAAAATCGCGCGCTCCAAGTGCTTTGTGGGTTTTAAGGGCTATCTTCTGATAATATTTATAATCACGCATCGGAAACGATGCTGGTACTAGATAATCGGTTTTGCCCGATGTGTATTTTGCATTAAAATCATAAAATACATTCTTCGGCCTAAGCTCAATTATAGGTAAAGCACGGTTATTTAAAATTCCAACAGTAATTTCTCTTCCTTCAATGCGTTCTTCGATCATATATATATCATAAAGCTTAAAAACACTATTTAATTTTTGTTTTAATTCTTGATATGAGTTAATCAAAAATACACCAATGCTTGAGCCGTCATCAACAGGTTTAATAAATAACGGGAAACTAAAATTTAAAACTTCTTTTTCCCAATTATTATTGTTAACAATCTTAAAATCGGGCGTAGGAATCTTATTAAGCTTTAAAATTTCTTTGGTTTTAATTTTATCAAATGTATTAAATGACGAAACAGCATCCGAACCTGTATAGGGAATATTCAACTCATCAAGCAACCTCTGTATAGTACCATCTTCTCCACCCCGGCCATGCAAAGCAATAAATGCAATATCAATCCCCTCTTTTTTTATAGTACGCTGCGGATTATTGGCTACGTCAATTTTAACGACATTCAAACCGCAATCATAAAGAGCACAAAAAATTGCCTCTCCTGAGAGCAGTGATATTTCCCTTTCATTTGAGTCGCCGCCTAATAATACCCCGATCTTTCTGGATGCAAGGTCACTCAACATATTCGATTTCAAGCTCCAAATCAATTGAAAACTTCTTTCTAACAGCTAAACGTACAATATCTATTAATTTCATGACATCGCTAGATGAAGCTTTATTGTAATTTACAATAAAGTTAGCATGTTTATCAGAAATTTTAGCCCCCCCAACACTAAACCCTTTAAGACCGCATAAATCTATTAGCCTACCAGCTGTATATTCACATTGGGAAGGATTTTTAAAAATACATCCGCCTGAAGGAAATGACATATCATGGTATTTTTTTCTGTAGTTGTAATTATTATTTATATCATTCTCGATTTCTTTTCTCTCACGAGGATAAACACTCAGTTCAGCCTCAATGATTATTCCAATAAGATTGCATGTCCTATAACCAAAAGATAAATCCTGTCTTTGTATATGCCTGAGGCCGTTATCTTTTATATCTATGACAGAAACACTTTTAACAACCTCGCTCATAGAAGTCAACTTACCTTCTGTTTTGAAAGATGCGTTTCGCATTATGGCGCCGCCAATCGTTCCTGGAATATATGTTAAAAATTCCAATCCTCCGCAGCTATGCTCTTTAGCATATTCAAGAACGGTTTGTAAAAGTGCACCTCCTGAACACAAAAGAAAATTTTCTCTAATTGACATCTTATTTTCACAAAAGTGGCTCATGGAAATTATAAGACCTGAAAATCCAGCGTCTGAAAAAATGATATTACTGCCTTTACCAATAACAAAATAAGGAATATTCTCTTTATTGGCAAAATCTAACAATCCTCTTAATTCATCTTCATTATAAGGAGAGGCAAATAAACGAGCATTACCTCCAATGTGGAATGAACTATGATTTCGAAGAGGCTCATTTTCCTTAACGGTTACTTTTGAGAAAATTTGAAAACTCATCCGCTGTTTCCGTGATATTACCTGCGCCTAAAAAAGCAACAAATGCTTTTCGGGGCAAATTGCTTGACAAATATTCAATGATTTTATCCTTTTGTATATACTCAACAGGAACATTACCCTTTTCTTTTACTGAATTATAAATTATTTTTTCATCAACCCCCTCAATCGGGTTCTCTCCGGCTGAATAAATGTCCGTAACAATGACATTATCAACTCCATTAAAACAAGTCCCAAAATATCCTCCAAGATGCATTGTTCTTGAATATCTATGAGGTTGAAACACAATGGTTAATGCCTGATCCGGTTTTTTCATACGAAATAAAGCCTGAATTGTAGCAGAAATTTCCGTGGGATGATGAGCATAATCATCAATAACAATAATATCGTCATCCTGATATTTTACTTCAACCCTCCTTGCTATGCCCTGAAACGACACAAGGAATGGTACAAGAAGCCGTGGATCTATTTCTAAAGTAAAAAGCGCAGCAAAGGCAGCCAAGGCATTGTAAACATTATGTAACCCAAGCAAAGGCATTTTTACAGGAGCAACAAAGCATGAATCTTTAAATAAATCAAAACTTGCGTAACCTCCCTCATATATTATATTTTTTGCCTGAAAAACAGCTCCTTCATTCATTCCAAAAGAAATGTGTCGCTTTGCCGTATCGGTAACAATCTTTTTTAAATCTTCATCGTCATAATTATAAATGACAACACCCTTATCACCCATTCCATTCATAAATGTAATAAGAGTATTTTTAATATCATTCAGATCAGCATAAATATCCAGATGTTCTTCATCAAGATTTGTTATAACTGCAATCTTAGGCCTTAGGTTAACTAGTGATTTATCACTTTCATCAACCTCGGCAATAACTATTTCACCTTCTCCTTCGATGGCGTTAGAATTATAGTTAATCATTAAACCGCCAACAATACAAGTAGGCTTAATTCTTAATTCCTGGAGTATAAAAGAAATAAGAGCACTCGTAGTAGTTTTTCCGTGCGTTCCGGTTATACCAATAGATGTTTTATCCCGCATAAGGAATCCTAAAAGTTCACTGCGGTGAATAATAGGTATGCCCAGTTGCCTGGCCTCATTCAATTGTTGATTGTCAGCTGAAATTGCAGAGGAATAAACTACCAAATCTGATTCCTTAAGTGAAATGTCATGTCCTAAGGTAATCGTACATCCTATCTGTATTAATTGTTGAATGTTTTTATTATCCTTTATGTCAGAACCACTTACATCATATCCTCTGGAAACCAAAACACGTGCAAGCGCACTCATTCCTATACCGCCAATGCCAAGGAAAAAAATACGTTTTTTCTCTTTCAATCCCTCGGATAATTCATTCATATCCTTTATAAAAGTTTCCGTTTTTTTATTATTCATAGCTTAATATAATGAAATTATTTGAGCCCTCGGTGAATCTATTCACCCGAGGGCTCATCCATGATTTAAAACCCTTAAATTACTTCCATGTTGAAAAATATATCCGGCTAAACTCAAAATGTCAATTACACAAAATTACTTATAATCTTACATAAATTATTTGAAAAATTTATGAAAATAACTTTCTTACGAAGCTATATATAATTTTATATTTTTATTTAATATAATTAAAAAAATAATTATTTATTGTTTAATTATAGTGTCTTTCGTAGGTATTTCCAAGAAATTTTACTAATAAAATACAGGCTTGGTTGATTAAAAAATATATCTACCTTGCGGGCGGGATAAAATTGATGCCTCATTGAGCGTTTTAAACAAGTAATTTATTAGAAAACCTCATTCACATAACATCATAACTGCATGAGCAGTATCTTCAGTTGCATTTAACTTTGAAAGACTTTTACAATTATCGCCTATGCTCTTACGATAATCATGATCAGATAAAAAAAGTAAAAAACTTTCCCTCAATAATTCAGGGGTACAATCCTCTTGTTTTATAATATACGAAGCCTTATTTCTTTCCAGATAAGCTGCATTGGCCTTCTGGTGGGCACGGGCATATTGATAAGGAATCAATATAGATGGAAGGCCAAAAGCCATAATTTCAAAAATACATCCAGCACCTGCTCTGGATATGACAAGATCTGCTTTTTTATATAATACGCCAATATTAAATTCAAATCTGAATAATGTGTACTCTAATCCAAGCTTCTCATATCTGGCTTCATAAAATGTTCTATTTTCCGTATTCCCTATCATATGATGCACACAGAACAAAGATTTTTGCTCCTCATTTAGTAATTCGAACATACGAAGGGTAATATCATTGATAAAATGCGCGCCCTGACTCCCCCCAAGAATAAGTATATTCGCTTTTTTACTTTTTTTCCCAGAAGCGTTATCATCTTTTCTTATAACCTCATTAATTAATTTCCCTTTGTACTCGATTTGTTTCGGGATTATTGCTACTTTCTTGAAACCATATTTTTTGTAAAGACCAATTGCTGGTTTATTAGTAGGATAAACGCTTAATCTTATAATTTTAGGCTTAGGTTTTAATTCTTTTTTGGCTAATTCCAAAATCTCTCCCATTAAGTATTTACCCAAGCCAATTCCTCGATAACCCTTTCTAATTGTAATACCGAGATTTCCAATGTGATTTTTTCTACCGCTACCTAATTCAATACCGG
>CAZLCT010000090.1:0-9625 GCA_964558015.1 uncultured bacterium
GGAAAGAGCGATCTTTTTGATACGACTGGTTGGGGAGGTAACGACCCTACATTAAAACCTGAGAAAGCTGATTCTTATGAAATAGGAGTCAGGACGCGATGGGAGGATAAAATATCAGCAAATGTAACATGGTTTCATATTACAACAAATGATGAAATTTTATTTGACCCTAATACATTTGCCAGTGCCAACATAGGAAGGACCCGTAGATATGGTCTTGAGACATCTGTACGCGTTCATCCGATTGATTTTTTTGATGCCTATTTTACCCATACCTTTACAGATGCCAAGGTAAGGAAAACACGCCCTGTTTTTGGTGGTATTGTTGACAGCGGGCGTGAACTGGGTTTAGTGCCGGAAAGTCGGTTTACAGCAGGTGTGCACCTTGGACCTATTTCCGGATTTAATCTTTGGCTTGATTCGATTTTTGTAGGCCGTCAGCACACACAGAGTGCAGAAACTATGGGAGGAAATCTCGACCCGATTGAACCCTATTATGTTTTTAACGGTAAATTGTCATTTATGTATAAGGGAGCGGAAATTTATTGTAAAGTAAACAATATTTTTGACAGGGAATATTTTACCCGAGGAATTTATTCAGGAGGCGACTTTTATCTTACGCCGGCTCCTGAGAGGGAAATTATAGGCGGCATAAGATTCGCATGGGGTGAGTAATATTATATGAATGGATCATATACAGTACCGTTTTTATTATCGTTAGCAGTTCATAGTACTCTGGCCGTATATGCTGCGTCCTGGATTGAAGTGCCTGCTCTTAATCTTCGGCAGGCACCATCTGCCCTTGAAATTTGTGTATTAGGTTCTGATGAAATCAAGCAGAAGACAGATCTAGAGAAAAATAAGTCAGATAAAAAAAATAAGAGGGTTTATGAGAAGAATAAACCTAGAAAAAAAAGAGAAATTATTGCTCAAGAGAAAATTGTAACTGATGATGTAAGACAAGATTTAAATGTAAAGGAGGAAAAGCAAGAAGAGCTGAATCGCAAAGTCGAATGCAAGATTTTAAAGAAACATGAGACGCCTCGCCTGCCCAGTGCAAATAAAACGACCAGACTTGGCAATAGCAGTCTCTCTCATCAATCTTTTATTGGTGCTCAGTATAGAATGAAAGACCCTTCTCTTGTATTTAATCCTTCACCTCACTATCCACGTAAATCGCGTGAACGTGGTGAAGAGGGAATGGTCATTCTTGATATTGAGATATTAAGTAGCGGTTCTGTCGGTGATGTAAAAATATTTTCATCCTCAGGGTATACGCTGCTTGATAAGGCTGCACAGGACGCGGTCTTACAATGGAGATTTAATCCGGCATGTTTTAATAACCATGCAGTTTCCATTCGCCGTAAGATACCTGTGGTGTTTAAATTAAGATAAGAAATACGTCCTGTACAATTAATATTTTAAGGTATATAATTATATCCCTTGTAAAAAAAATTCAGTAATTTGTAACCAGAGAGGAGGTAGGGATGAAGAAATTAGTGAGTCTTCTAATTCTTTGTACGTTAGTTGCTGGATTATTTATGAGTGGATGTGAGAAAAAGAGCGAAAGCGAAAAAGCTTTTGATAGCCTTAAAAAGCAGGCTAAAGACTTAGGAAGATAAAAAGGTAAATAAATAATTTAGTTTAAAACTGTAAACTCTAAAACATATCTAATATGTTTATGGTTTACGGAGAAAGGAATTTATGAATAAAATAATTAGTTTAATAACTATCCTAGCTTTATTAAGCTTAGTAGGGTGCAGCGGAAAGTTTTGGGCCGGTGCCGGAGGTGGTGCGCTGGGTGCTGGTGCAGGATATGAGCTTAATTTAGAGCGGCAGATGGATAGAATAGAAGATGATTTGCGTGATGGCAAAATCGATCAAAATGAATTTGACATACGTAAGAGTCAAATAGAACGTGATTCCTTGATAAAATAGATTTTTATTGAGCAGCCGGAGAGGGGAAATAACTTTCCGACTGCTCTTCTTTTTATACACAACTACAATAGAGAAATTATAACCATCCATGTGTGCCGGTATAAGAAGTACAATTTACACCTGGCATAAAATATGTACTCACCTATTAAAATAAACATTCGTTTATAATATTCAACATTTTGTTTTCTTTTTTCGTCATCCATATATATCAAAAACTTTATAAGTAATTGAATTTATTACATTTAAAATTATCTATTTTATGGCATAGAATGTGCTTTTTTTACCAAAACGTTAAATAATAAGTTTAATATATATAAAATATTACCTAACGAAAATGGAAGGTTGGTGATTATCTAATATGACGGATCATGAAAAGGAGATTATCAAATATCGTTTTGGTATATATGGTGGCTATGCTCGGACGCTTAAAGAGGTTAGTAAGATATTAAATATATCAAAAGAACGTGTTAGATTTTTGGAAGACAGTGCGCTTCATAAATTACAGAATGCTGAAAACAAGGAATCTGTAAGTGATTTTATGATATGTGCTGGCAGTTGTTAAAGAGATTATTATTAATATAGAAAAGGGGACGGTTTTTTTCGAAAACCGTCCTTTTTTTATAATATTCATATTTCTTGCCCCTCCTACACCCAATGAGTATAATATACAGCTTAAATATTAAGTGAATAAATTATTATATCAAGCCGTCTAATATTTGAAAATTAACTAAATCCTTAAAATAAGGAACTACTTTATGAAAATCAAGCTGTTTAAAATGAATAGTATTTTATTCCTGCTAGTATTTATTTTTTTATTGAGCTCATATATTAATGCTGAAGAGCCTAAAAATGATTCAAATTTAAAAGACGGGAAATTCAAAGAAAAGACACAGTATGATGAAGTAACCTGGAATGATGTTAATAAACAGAATGAATCAAAAAAAGGAAATCCGTTTGTTAAATTTTGGGGATATCTATTTAGGGAAAGGCAGATAGATTCAGTTGGTGAAGATGATCTTACTGTTGTTGAGACAGCCACTTTTTCAGAAGAGGACAATGATTCTCAGCCTGCATCAGTAGGGGTTGTTTCTGTTAATTCTAATCAATGAAGGTTTCATTTATCCCGCAAAGCTGCGGGGTCTAAGTTAAGGAGGTTATTATGACTCGCATACGTACTTTTATAATCATGATAATGTTATTAGTATTATTTACATCAACAAGCTATGCTTTGCAGAGTACAAATACAGTACCACAGCAGGGTGTAAGTTCTCCAAAAAAAGTGGTTGCTGTTGCTGATTTTGAGAATAAATCAGGATATTCCGGTAGGTATGACTTAGGTTCTGGTATGTCTGAGATGCTTACTGATGCTTTGATAAAAAGCGGGCAGTTCATTGTACTTGAACGTCAAGCTTTAAATGCAGTCTTGGCTGAACAGAATTTAGCAGCGAGTAATCGTGCGGCTAAAGTTGGCGGAGCAAAAATGGGTGATATCAAACGCGCTCAGATACTTATTCAGGGTGCTGTTACTGAATATACACCTACAACAGAGGCCGGCAGCCAGTCATTAAATATTAAAGGATTTAATTTAGGCGGAGATTCAGCACGTGCCCATGTCGCAGTAATTATCAGATTATTTGATACTACAACTTCTGAGGTAATTGCTTCCGAGAGAGTTGAGGGTTCAGCATCACGTGGAGGCATGGATTTTGGTTTCACAGAATCAAAATGGGGGTTTTCACAGTCAGGCCAGAAGGCTGATCCGATTGATAAAGCTGTCCAAATAACAATTGACAATGCTGTTAACTATATTGCCCAACAGATGGCAAGTATCCCTTGGAAGGGGAAAATAATCAAAGTAAATGAGGCAGGTGAGGCGTATATTAATGCAGGTGCCGGGGCAAATATAAGTTCCGGCATGACCCTTATGGTTTTTCGCAAGGGTGAGGCATTAATTGATCCTGATACAGGAATGAATTTAGGAAGCGAAGATGAATTTGTAGGCCGTCTTAGGATTTCAGAGGTGAAACCAAAATTTTCAAAAGGAAAATTGCTTGATGGAAAACCAGAATCGGGCGATATCGTAAAATTTGGACAATAAAAAAAGGAATATGGCTATGAAATATATAACTGCATTATTATTAGTTGTAATAATTTTTTCCGGATGTAGCAGTACTGTTAATGAGTCAGTACGAGGCGCAACCCAGCCTGTTGGTACTGTGCTTGCTGTTCCTCAGTCCATTACGCAGGGTGTTAGTACTGGATATGTTGACCAAACGGGCAAGACCACGTCTAATCCTTATAACCGATAATATTTATATTTGATTTGTAATTTTTATCAGTTACAGATTTCTAAGTATAAATGGTAAATAGAATTTTTCTATATCGAGGAGAAATATTAATGAAAAATGTATTTTTTATAGCTTGTTTTACTTTTGTGTTTAGTTTATTTTTTAATATTCCCGCCGTATTTTCTATAAATAAAACCACTGATGAAGATCAGATTGCACTTGAAGTAACAGTTTATAATAGCAATATTGGGCTTGTGAAAGATACCCGGATAATTCCCCTTGAGAAAGGGGAAGGTGAGTTGCGTTTTATGGATGTTGCCGCCCATATTATTCCTCAAACCGTATATGTAACCTCACTCGATTATCCGGATGATTTTAATGTACTTGAGCAGAATTATGAATATGATCTTATAAGTCAGGAGAAACTCCTGGATAAATATCTGGGTAAAAAAATTAAAATTATCGATGATAATAAATTTCAGGACCGTAAAGATACGATTGAAGCAACTCTCTTAAGTAATAATATGGGCGAGGTATATAAAATTAACGACGAAATTTATCTGGGACATCCAGGTATAAAAGTCCTTCCGGAAATTCCTGAAAATCTTATTGCAGAACCTACGCTTATGTGGCTTTATGAAACGACTCGCACAGCCCAACAGAAAATAGAAGCCTCTTACCTTACTAACAATATTAACTGGAAAGCAGACTATGTTGTTGTACTTAAATCTGATGATACGGTCGCAGACCTATCTGGTTGGGTGACGATTGATAATAAAAGCGGTACCACGTATAAAAATTCAAGTTTAAAACTGGTGGCAGGAGATATAAATCGGGTCATTGATGAACGTATGCGTTATAAAGATCAAATACTTTCTCGAGAGTTAGCTGCTGTACCGGCTGGTAGTGGATTTGAAGAAGAAGCATTTTTCGAATATCATTTATATGACCTTCAGCGTAAAACTACAGTAAAAAACAATCAGACAAAACAGATTCGCCTGCTTCAAGTTCATGACATTCAATGTACGAAAGATTTTCGAGTCTATGGAAGGCAGAATTGGTATTATTCCCAATATAATCGCCAGGATCCTCGGCAAGCTGTTGAGGTTTATTTTTTGTTTATGAATTCAGAGGAGAACAAACTTGGTATGCCCCTTCCTGCAGGGGTGATGCGTTTGTATAAAAAAGATTCTAAAGACTCTCAACAATTTATTGGTGAGGATAGGATAAAGCATACACCAAGGGATGAGAAAGTTGAGCTTAAGATCGGAGAGGCTTTTGATATTGTGGCCGAACGCAGGCAGATGGATTATAAGCGTATTACTACAAAGCTATTCGAAAGCGAATGGGAGTTAACACTACGTAATCATAAAAAAGAAGCTGTAACTGTAAGTATTATTGAGCCGGTGAGCGGTAATTGGAAGGTGATTTCTAATTCGCATCCCTTTGTTAAAAAGGATGCATTCCATATTCAATTTGATGTTCAGCTTAATCCGGACGAAGAAGTTAAAGTAAAGTACCGCCTGCAAGTCGGAGTGTAGGTTGTAAGGGTATATACAAAGATAGATTTATGCAATGGTTTAAGAGAAAAACAGCATTTTTTATTTTTATTGTTATTTGTTTACTTGGCATTAGCGCTTTTGTTTTGTTTCGGTTTTACGTACGGTATTTTCAGGAAACAAAAATTCTAAAACAAGTTATTGCCCGCCTTGAAGCCGAATCACGCATAGCGGAAGTTTTAGTGACCGATGTTAAGCAGGATGAGTCGAGCGGTAAAATGCTCACTACAATTAAGTTTTTAGAGTATGATACCCAGGGTAGACCGCTAGAGGCTCAATATTTTACTTTTTCAGGCAATGTTATACAATTTCAATCGCTTGTGGTTAGGTTTGATGATCTTTATGTTCGTCAGGGGCATTCACTTAAGGGTAAGAGTGCTTATTTATTTTGGAAAGTATTCATGCTTGACGGGTCTAATACAGAAGAATTTGAAATAAGCAAAGTAAGAAAGGTTCCTGAAGGTTATAAGATTGAGGATTTACACAGCCCTGTTGAAGATATGGTATGGGATGTATTTTGGGATTATGCCCTTGATCCTTCCAAGGCCAGTAAAGTTGGAATAAAAAACGCTCAGATAGAAGCTCCCGGTACCCTTTTCGTTCCAGGAACTTTATATACACTTATAATAGAACATGACGGCGGCATCAGAATAGATGCAGCACCCCTTTCTCCGATTTTGAAGGGTGAGCATATCCCTGAATGGGGCGGTATTTAGAGCAAGTATGCGTATTTTTATTATTGATGCTATTGTTATAATAAGTACTATTTTTATAGTACGCTTAGTATATAAAGCCATTGAAACAGGCAGGGCTCGGGTGCGCGGTGGCATTATTTACATAAAAAGTAAAAATCCTATTTCTTATTGGATTGTTATTATCGTGCAATCTTTAATTGTTTTTGCATTATTGTGTTTGTTGATGTTCATAAACTTTCAATTATAAAAAGGAGTGCACTTATGGCGAAATGTACAAAGGAAAAGGAGTTGACAATTATTACCGAGGATAAAGTTGGTATGTTGGAAGAAGTGACAAGAACCATTGCAAAAGCAGGTATTAATATAATTGCTTTATGTGTGTATGCAATGGAAGGATCAGCTCGTTTTATGTTGATTACTAATGATGAAAGAAGAGCAAAACAGGCGGCCGAGGCACGGGGATGGAAGACTGAGGAGAAAGATGTGGCTGTTGTAGAAATTCATAATGAGGTGGGGGCGGGAAATGAAATAGCTGAGAGAATCAAGTCGAAGAATATCAATATTCATTATTGTTATGGTTCTACAAGTTTTACTCTTGCTGATTGCCCATGTGCATTGGTAATTAGATGTGATAATCCTGATGCTGTATGTGAAGCTGTTTTGTAATATTAAGTTCTAGCTAAGAGTATTTGGTAGCTTATCTTTACTAAATAAGGGAGGATATTGTGAAAAAGACTTTTATGTTTTTAGTGATTATAGGGTGTATTGTTTTTTTTCTAGATTCAACTGCTGGCGCTCAAATGAATATGTTGTCTAATATGAAACAAGATTTAGAAAAGGAAAAGGATGAGTCTGGTAAACATTATGAAGAAATTTTTCCAAAAGATGAATTTTTAAAAGTTGATGCCAATCAAAATGGATATCTAGAAAAGGAAGAAATTGTCGGGGATAATGAGAATTTGGAATCTTTTCTAAAGGATGAAGTATTTCAAGAAGCCGACAGAGATAATGACGGACGCCTTAGTATCCATGAAATACGCACATATAAACATATAGAGAAAGAGCATCCCAATGCTATGAGTACAAAACTGATTTCTGAATTAAAAAAGAAATATCCTAGTTTGACTCAGCGTGAGCTCAAGTATTTTTTTAAACATAAAGAAAAAGGCGAAAAATTATTGAGGGAATTGCAGCCTGGGCAACCTGAGACAGAAAAGATTTTAGATAAAGTAAGGGATAAAATACGTGAAGAAGATGAAAAAATTATGGACAAACAAGAAGAACAGAATAAGCGGTTAGGCATTCAAAAAGAAATAATCCAGGGACGTATGACTCGTCCGCAAGATACACTTAAAAAAGCGCAGGAAAAATATGATGCAGTTTCCAAGGCTACTAAGGCATGGAAAAATGAATAATAAAACCGATAATAATTAAATTGCGAATTATAAAATATTTATTATAGAAAGGAGGAAACACAATGAACAAATTTTTATTATCTTTAATAGCTTGCGTAGTAATTGGAGGTCTTTTTGTTCCTCATGCTTATTGTTGTTTGACCTGTGGCTGTGCTGAAGCTGCCGGGGAGATTACAGAGGCTGGGGATGCTGCGGTAATGGAAGAAGCAGAAGAAATTATTACTGAAGAAACCATTATCAACTGAAGAAGCTTCTTTAGAAGAGGCTGCTGAAGAGGCTCTTGATACAGCAGAAATGTCTGTTGAAGAAGCCGAAGAGACTGCTACCGAAGTTACAGCAGAAGTAACTGCTGAAGTTGTAAAAGAAGTAAAATAGGCAAGTCAAGGGAACGGTTTTTTAAAACTGTTCTCATAAATTAACTTTTATAGAGACGCGAGAAATCGCGTCTCTATATATTTATTTAAGAGTTATTATGGAATCTCACATTTATGATTTTATTTCACGTGCATTTATTGTCCTCTTTATTTATTCTGGTCTCGCATGTTTAATTGGTTTCATTAAACCATATTTTGTATTATGGTGGCTTCCTAAAGAAAAACATACCCGGGATCGTGTTTTAATAACATATTTTACTCTTTCCATTTTCTCACTTTTTATCATAGCTGTCTTTAGTATGCCTATCGGAGAGGTTTTTTTGCCCAATCGTATATTGAAGAAAAGAATTATATATGAAAAAGATAATGCTAAGATAAACAAAATTGTAAAAGCGCATATACAGAATGTTTACGGCAGTAAGGTTGCTTATTTTTTAAAAGACAATCATCTTACAATTTATTACCGTGCATCAGAAGACATAACTATGAATATGATACATGTATTGGGAGATATTCCTCATAAGGAAATTATTCGTAAAGCAGGTAACTTATTTTATGGAGTATTTAATGATGAAAATTTGGATTTCATACGTGAGATTACCATTTATCCACGTATGAAAGTAATTCGTATAGGTAAAGACGGAGCAAGGGAAGAATTTTGGGACGATATTGCAGCGATTCAGATGCCTTATCAATTGGCAAGTAAGATAAATTGGTCATCCATAGGCAAGCAAACCATACCTATTGAAGAACTGGAAGAAGTCTTTAAGCGTAACGGATGTATCCGGTGGTTGTTTTAATTGAATATTTTCTCTTTATATGGTTTGTTTTTTTGATTCAAGAGTTTGTAATATTGAATCAAAAGCCGAGTTTGTTATACCAATGCTTTCGTTTAGTAGATTATTATAATTTTCATCAATTGATATTCCAAAGTTTTTAAGATTATCTATAATATTTTGAGCATCTGTTACATCGGAAGTTAATGCTATATTTATTTCATCATTCTCAAGAAAGGCTTTAAACATTTCTGTTGAAATAGTACTTATGGTATTTTGAGCTATAAATTCGTTTATATAGTTAGTATCCGTACTTATTGTATTATCAATATTCGTTAGGTTCCATGAAATCCTCTGAATATGAACTCCTTTGGATTTAATTTCCATGAATTCCTCGGATGAAAAGTAGTCTAAGAATGATCGGTAAATGACAGCACAGGTGCTTATTCCTACTTTTCTTTTTAGCTCAGAAATAGAAATTCCTTCTGTTTGATTATCTTTTTTAAATTCAGTGTTATTCAATAATTTGTTAACGGTAGCATCTATTTGTCTGGGAAAAATACTCGCAACGGAACCGATT
>CAZLCT010000091.1:0-9551 GCA_964558015.1 uncultured bacterium
GTTTTTTCGCAATATTGTATCGTTGCCATATTAACAATACGGCAACAAATACAATCTTATTAACTTTTTTACTCAATCGGCTAAATAATTACTATATTATTAATTAAGGTTTTTTAAAAGAAAAGCCGTTAAAAATCAATTAAGATGAATAATTATTTTATTTCACGAGATAATTTTTTTAAATTTTTAGAAAATTTGAAAAGCGAATATGATGTTTTTGTTCCTGTGAAATCTCACGATCAGCGTTTCTATAAAAAATATGAGAGCCAGACTGACGATATACTAGTAGGTGAAGTGAGACCATTTGAACCTCTTAAAGCTTTTTTTACTCGTGCAAGAGAGGTTGTGGCTGAGGATTTTAAAAATGAAATTCCCCATTCTAATGATAAACCTATTGCGATTGTGGGAGTTAAAGCTTGTGATTTAAAAGGCTTCAAAGTACAAGACTTTGTATTTAATGACTCCGAACTTCAAGATCCATTTTATATAAAAAACAGAACAGAAAATTTAATTATTAGTGCTGATTGCACTTGTGTTATAGAAACTTGTTTTTGTGTTGCCCTTGGAATCCAGCCCCACCCAAAAGATAATTTCGACCTTAACCTTTCTGAGCAGGATAACGGCTTTTTGGTTGAAGTGGGATCTGAAAAAGGAAATGATTTAGTTAAAAAATATTCTTCACTTTTTGATAAACCTGAACAGAAACAAATTAAAAAACGGGAAGAGCTTAGGAATAAAATTTCTAGTTCGGCAGAAAATAATTTAAAAGAATCCGGAGTACCCCATCAGGACAATTTTCAGAATATAATTGAAACAAATTATGAATCTGATATATGGGCTGATGAGGCTAAAACTTGTGTTGAATGCGGAGCGTGCACCATAATTTGTCCGACTTGCCATTGCTTCCTTTTATACGATCAGAAGGATGATGAAAAAATGAGGCGTCTTCGCGTATGGGATTCATGTATGATTAAGGATTATGCTAGAGTTGCAGGCGGTGCTAATCCCCGTCCAAAATTATTTATGCGATTAAGAAATAGATTCGAAAAGAAATTCGATTTTTTCCCCAAAGTAGCTAATTTATATGCATGTACAGGATGTGGACGTTGCATATCTGCATGCCCGGCAAAAATAGATATTAGAAAAGTTCTAAAAAGGTTAGTTGAAAATGCACGGAATAAATAATCCATACAGGCCTATTGAATCTCGGGTTATTGATGTTATTACTGAGACCCCAACAATAAAAACAATAAGATTAAAACCCAAGGAACCTATTACTTTTAAGACAGGGCAATTTGTTGAATTAACAGTTCCCGGGGTAGGAGAAGCTCCGTTTACGCCATCTTCCAGGCCTTCTCAGCATGATATTTTGGAACTGACTATTATGAAGGTTGGCAAGGTTACCGAGAAAATCCATGAACTTAAAAAAGATGATATCGTGGGGGTACGGGGCCCTATGGGAAAAGGCTATCCTGTTGATTCCTTTAAGGGAAAGGAAGTTTTAGTTGTCGGTGGTGGATGCGGTTTTGCTCCATTGAGAAGTCTTATGTATGAACTTTTTGAAAGAAGCGGTGAGTTAAAAAAATTATATTTTAGGGGAGGATGTAAAACTTCTCAGGAACTGCTATATAAAGAGGAAATGGGTGAGTGGCTCGAGAGAAAAGATTTAAACATGAAACTTACAGTTGACAAAGGGGCCCCTGATTGGAAAGGCAGTGTAGGAGTTGTTACCACAATTTTAGATGATGTGAAAATGGATTTTTCTAAAGGCATTGCTGTGGTATGCGGACCTCCTATAGCAATGAAGTTTTCTACTAAGAAACTTCTTGAGATGGGTTTTAAGCCTAAAAATATATATCTTTCTATGGAAAAAAATATGTCATGCGGTATTGGAAAATGCGGACATTGCCGTATAGGTATTTATTATGCGTGTAAAGACGGCCCGGTATTTACTTACGATCAGATAAAAGATTTTCACGAAATATGGGATTAAAGAAAGTTATGTTTAATAGCGCCGAACAACTTCATCAAGGCAAACTCGATACTAACCCTAAAAGGGGCAAAGAAATGAGACTGTTTATTGATCTGGATGTATGTGCTTCCGGTGAATGCAAAAAGTGTGTTGTTCAGTGCAGTTATTTTTTTCATCAGCAAAAATTCGGTAATAATGGCATTGTTTCTGTGGCTGAACTTGCAACTTATTCTTTAGTCTGCCGCCGTTGTGAAGAACCGCATTGTGTTGCTGCTTGTCCTGTTGAAGCACTTGAACAGCAGAAGGATAAGGACAATATGTTAATCAGGCACAATATGCTTTGTATAAGTTGTAAGTCATGTTCTCATGCTTGTCCTTATGGAACAATTTATCCGGAGAACGTTCCATATTTGATACATTCATGTGATTTTTGTATGGACAGAAGAGACAAAAAAGATGAACCTATGTGTATCAAAACTTGTCCTTACGGAGCGTTGAGTTTAAAAAATGCCGATATAGAACTTGATGAAAATACGTTTTTAGTGGGTAATAATTTAATTGTTCATTCGACTCATTGGGATAGAGATAAAGTATAAAATGTTCGTTTTATCTATGGGTATAATAGAGTACTACTTTACTACATTATGATTTATATATATTATTTAATTTTTTATGGTTTTATTTTGACTGCGCTTATCGGTCTTGTTGCTAGTTGGATCGACAGGAAGGTTACTGCGCGTGTTCAATATCGAGTAGGGCCGCCGTTTTTACAGCCATTTATAGATATTGTAAAGTTGTTGGGAAAAGAAAATCTTATACCGCGAGGATCATCAAAAATAACATTTTTGATGGCACCTATTATTGGATTTTCAAGCGTAATTTTAGTTTCCACTCTTTTATGGGTTAATAATATAGACCGTGGAAATACCTTTATAGGTGATTTATTTGTAGTTGTTTATTTATTAACGATACCTTCTATTAGTATTATGATGGGTGGGTTTGCATCTGGTAATCCTCTTGCAAGTTTGGGTGCATCAAGAGAGATGAAGCTGATTTTAAGCTATGAGTTTCCTTTTATACTTGCAGTATCTGTTCCTATTATACAATCAGGTTTTTCGATTAAGATTGGTGAAATTTTAACTCATCAAGCGCAAAGCGGGGTTGTTGTAGGAAGTATTTCAGGAACTCTGGCATTAATTGTTGTAATTTTATGTATGCAGGCTAAATTAGCCCTTGTTCCTTTTGATATTCCAGAAGCTGAAACAGAAATTGTCGGAGGTCCATTAATAGAGTATTCCGGGGCAGGACTTGCCCTTTACCGTCTTATGAAAAATATGCTTTTATTTACAGTGCCGTTTTTTATCATTATTCTTTTCATGGGCGGAATGAGATACGAAGGAATACATTTATTGTTTGGAATTTTAAAATATATAGGATTGGTGGCTCTCATAACAGTTATAAGAAATACAAATCCCCGTTTAAGAATAGACCAAGCAGTAGGTTTTTTTTGGGGTCCTGTAAGTTTGATTGCAGTTATTTCTGTTGTTTTAGCATTATTAGGAGTATAAATTAAAGGTTGATAATTTATGAGCATAAAGCTTAAAGCATTATTAAAGTCTCCTTGGGTCTTTCATTTATCAACAGGCAGTTGTAATAATTGTGATATTGAAGTATTAGACTGTTTGACTCCTAGGTTTGATATCGAAAGATTTGGTATGCTTCTGGCAGGCAGTATAAGGCATGCTGATGTTCTTTTGGTTACTGGTTCTGCAAACAGGAAATGTATACCTAGAATAAAGAAAATTTATGAACAGATGCCCAAACCTGCTTTGGTGGTAGCTATAGGTGAGTGTTCTTTATCGCGTGGAATGTTTATACATAGTTATAATTGCCCAGTGCCCGTAGATCATATTATACCGGTTGACGTATATATCCCCGGCTGTCCTCCTAAACCGGAGGCAATTATTGCGGGCGTAGTTAAATTAATAGAAAAGGTAAAGCAGTCAAAGTCTTAAAAGATAGGAACGAATAGTATGCAGCGCAGTGAAATATTGAAAAATATAAAAGAAAAATTTAAAGATGACATAGGTGAAGTTTTTGATAAGTCCGAGAAGCGTGTTTATATTGATATAAAACCAGAGTCTTTAACGAAGATTGCAGGTTATATTTTTAAAAATTTAGGCGCGCGATTTAATATAGCTTCAGGAGTAGATCTTCGTTATCATATGGAAATTTTATATCATTTTACAATTGAAGATATTAATTTACTGATTTCTTTGCGTGTTAAATTACAAAAGCCAAATTTACAAATTGATTCACTTACATCCTGTTTCAAGGGTTCAGACTGGATTGAGAGGGAAATACATGAACTATTAGGAATAGATTTTAAAGGCCATCCTGATTTAAGAAGACTTCTTCTTTCTGATGACTGGCCCGAAGGTGTTTACCCTCTACGCTGCGACTATAAAGAATGGGATAAGAATGCAATTAGAGATAGAGGTGTTTAATGGCAAGAACAATTGTACCCATAGGACCGTATCATCCTTTACAAGAAGAGCCGGAATTTTTTAGTTTGACCGTTGAGGGTGAGAAGATTGTAGATATTGATGTTCAGATCGGTTATAACCATAGAGGTATTGAAAAACTCTCTGAATTGAAAACTTTTGATAAGTCGACTTATGTTATTGAACGTATATGCGGTATATGTTCTACTAGTCATCCTTTTGCTTATACACGAGCAGTTGAAGATATTATACCTATGGAAGTTCCTGAGCGGGCAAAGTATATTCGTACTGTCATAGCTGAAGGGGAAAGGATACATTCTCACATGTTATGGCTGGGTCTTGCCGGTCACTTCTTGGGTTATAATACGGTTTATATGTGGGCATGGAAATTACGGGAAGAGATACTAGATGTAATGGAAATATTATCAGGTAACAGAAATAATTATGCAATGTTTAAACCGGGTGGTGTGCGCAGGGATATTAAGAGTGAAGACATAAAACCTGCTTTAGATAAGGTAGCTTCTATTGTGCCAACATTAAAAATGCTTCTTAAGGCTGTGGAAGATGATCCGGTAATACACGCAAGGACAAAAGGTATAGGCATTCTTACAAAAGAGGAGTCTATAAGTTATTGTGCGCTTGGTCCTACTTCCAGGGCTTCTGGCGTTGCCCGCGATGTAAGGAAAGATGCCCCATATGCAGCGTATGATAAAACAGAATGGGATATGATTGTTAGATCCAACGGTGATGTCTTTGATAAAGTTGTAGTTCGAATATTAGAGATGCTTGAGTCAGCTAAAATAATGAAAAATTGTCTTGAAAATTTACCACAAGGTGAAATTGATGCAAAAATTAAAGATATACCTTCTGGTGAAGGCATAGGAGCACATGAAGCTCCCCGTGGTGAAGTTTTTCATTATGTAAGGAGTGACGGAACGAATAGACCCGTAAGGCATAAAGTAAGAGCCCCAACCTTTATGAACCTGCCTACTTATAAGGCAACTGTTGTTGGCGAGACAATCTCGGATGCCACAATAATTCTTGCGGCCATTGATCCTTGTTATTGTTGTACTGAACGAATGTCAGTTCGTAATATCAAGGGTAAAAAAATATATTCAGGTGAAGATTTGATTCGACTCTCACAAGAGAAAACCGAGAAGATTAGAGGAAATTATAAAAAGCAAATTTAAAATTTATCATTTTAAATTGATTAAGATTTATATCCCAATATTGCGGAGTTAATAAAAATGTTTCAGGATTTATTTCGTTTTGATTATTTATCGATTTTTGTAGGAATAGCAGTTGTCGTATTTTCTTTGCTAATTGCATTCTATTCAATTTCCTATATGAGCAAAAGGAAAGGGTTAGGCAGATATTATTCCTGCATTTTCTTAACACTGCTTGCATCCCTTGGAACCGTTTTTGCTAATAACCTTATTCTTTTTATGGTTTTCTGGGGTTTTCTTGGGCTCCTACTTTATCTTTTAATTGGTTTTGGTGAAAAAAAACATACTTCCGCAACAGCCAAAAAAGCATTTATTATAATCGGAGGTACTGATGCGGTTATGCTGCTCGGGCTTGCTTTAGTATGGCAGTTAAGCGGTTCTATGCTCATTGATAAGATCAATATACCATTTGATTCAAAAGCAGCTGTTGGTGCATATCTTTGTCTTGCAATAGGTGCATTTGCCAAAGCAGGTGCCATGCCTTTTCATACGTGGGTACCAGATACGGCTGAAGATGCTCCATCACCGGTTACTGCGTATTTGCCTGCGTCTTTGGATAAACTTTTAGGCATATATTTTCTAACACGGATTTCACTTGATATGTTCGAGATGAATGCATCAATGAATAATATATTAATGGTTGTGGGAAGCGTTACAATTGTTGCGGCTGTTATGATGGCGCTAGTGCAGCATGATCTTAAGAAACTTTTAGGATACCATGCTGTTAGTCAGGTAGGTTATATGGTTCTTGGTATTGGTACAGGGACGCCGGTTGGTATTGCAGGCGGTATATTCCATATGTTAAACCATGCTATTTATAAATCCTGTTTGTTTCTCTCCGGAGGGTCAGTTGAAAGAAGAGCAGGAACAACTGATTTAGAAAGGTTAGGCGGTTTTTCAAAAATTATGCCTATTACTTTTGTTTCATTTTTAGTTGCTTCATTTGCAATATCAGGGGTTCCGCCATTTAATGGGTTTGCATCAAAATGGTTAATTTATCAAGGGATAATTGAGACTGCCAAAGGTGGTGGCTATTTGTGGATCGTGTGGCTGATTGCTGCAATGTTTGGGAGCTCTCTTACTCTGGCAAGTTTCATGAAATTAATTCATACTGTTTTTCTTGGACAGCCTTCACTTGAAAGTAAGAAAAAATATAAAAAGCGAGACGAAATTCAACCGACAATGTGGATTCCTCCAGCTATTTTGGCTTTTTTATGTATTATTTTTGGGATTTTTGCTTTACAAATACCTTTGAGGCTTTTCATTTTTCCAAGTCTAGAGATGCAAGTACAAATGTCAGGTATGTGGAGTGCAAGTCTTGCGACTTTTCTTATATTTATTGGTATGATAATAGGTTTTATTATATATTTTATCGCTAATATAAGTAAAACAAGAGAGACGGATATTTTTATTGGCGGGGAATTTCCAGAGAAGCAACCCGAAATGAGAATCTCAGGGACTCAATTTTATAATACAGTTAGTGATATAGGATTATTGAAAAGGATATACCGTTTAGCAGAGATGAAAATGTTTGATATTTACGATGTTTGCATGAAGATAACTTTTGGTTTTAATAAAGTTTTAAGTTATCTTCATAATGGTGTACTTTCAACATATTTAGCTTGGTGTCTTCTTGGCACACTTGTTTTATTTTTTATTATTATAAGGTAAGTGAAATGATAGAGCTTTATATTTTATTAATTTTCATGATTATTGGAGCCATAATAGCAATTGAAGTGAAAGATTTACTTTCGTCAGTTGTTGCTGTTGGCGGTGTTGGCATGGGGCTTTCAATGGTATTTTTAATACTTAAAGCACCGGATGTAGCGATTACGCAATTGGTTGTTGAAATTTTGTGCCTTATAATTTTGATTCGTGCAACATTAAAGGTTGATCTTCCTTTTTCAACAACTGGTAGGTGGGTTTTGAATACCGTTATTACTGTTTTATTTATTAGCGTATTTTTATTCTTTGCTAAAACATGTTTAAAGGATTTGCCTGAGTTTGGTTATCCTTTAATGAGGATAGCAAGCACATACTTAGAACAAGGCTTGATGAAAACAGGAGCAGTAAATTTGGTTTCTTCAATTATACTTGATTTTAGAGCATATGATACACTGGGAGAGGCTACGATTTTGTTTACAGCAGTAATTGGAGTCTTTACTGTCGTCCGAAAGCAGGGTAGAAAAGAGCTGAACGAAAAAGTCGAGGAAGAAAATGAGTAGAGAACACGAACAAGGAATGTCTCTTATTGTTAAGACCATTACACGTTTCACAGTTGGTCTAATTCTTCTTTATGGTATTTATATTATCAGCCATGGTCATGTTTCCCCCGGGGGAGGGTTTGCAGGGGGAGTAATAATTGCTTTATCAATTATTCATCTAATGCTTGCCTATGGTAAAGATATAACATTTAAGAAAGTACCGCGAAAAACAGTTTCGTTTTTTGAAAGCACTGGTGCTATTCTTTTTCTTGGTATTGCCTTGCTTGGATTCTTGGGTGGATATTTCTTTATGAATGTCTTACCTAAGGGGGAATCTTTTAAATTGTTTAGTGCAGGCATTATCCCATTATGTAATATTGCAATTAGTCTAAAAGTCGGTGCCGGATTATTTGGTATTTTTCTGGTATTAGTTTTGCTGAAATTTAAAGTGGAAATCAAAGACAAGAACAAATCAGGTTGAGGAGTATTTAGTATGACCGTATATATGTTATGCATTATTTTATTCAGTCTTGGCATTTATTGCATGTTACGGAAAAGAAATGTAATTAAAATAATCGTAGGGATAATTATTGCAGAATACGCAGTTAATTTATTCTTTATACTAACTGCATATCGTCTTGAAGGCAGATCGCCGATTTTATCTCTTGATTCGGAAATAGTTAATATGGTTGATCCCCTGCCTCAAGCTCTTGTTCTTACTTCGATTGTTATTGGTTTATCAACCACGGCCTTGTTAGTTGCCATAGCCATGAGAATTTATGAAAAATACGGTACGTTTGATATAACAAAAATTAAAGAACTGCACGGGTGATATTAAAGATGAATATTTTACCACTATTTGTGATTTTACCTCTTTCAGGCTCATTTCTTATATCTTTAATCGGAAAAAAGAATAAAGGGCTTTCTGATAAGTTAGGAAATTTAATTACATTTGGTCAGCTAATTTTGTCTTTACTATCAGTGTTTGTTCTCACCTCAGGAGGAGTAATAGTATACAGTGTAGGTTCATGGAAGCCTCCTATTGGTATAGGGCTGGTGTTGGACGGATTAACTGTGTTTATGCTGGTTATTGTGAATCTAGTGGCTTTTGCTATATCTTTGTTTTCTGTGCAATATATGGAGAAGTATACTTCGAAGTGGAAATTTTACTCACTATTCCTTCTTATGCTGGCCGGCATGAACGGTGTTATTATTACTGGTGATATTTTTAATCTTTTTGTGTTTTTAGAAATTGCTTCGGTTGCTAGTTATGCTTTAGTTGCTTTTGGCACCGAACGTCATGAGCTTGAAGCAGCTTTCAAATATGCAGTTATGAGTACTTTGGGATCTTTGTTCCTTCTTCTTGGGATTGTGTTTTTATATGGTTATACTTCAACACTTAATATGGCGGATATGGCTTTAGTTATAAAACAAAAAGGGGAAAGTAATATTATTTTTATGGTAGGCAGTTTCTTTCTTTTGGGATTTGGTCTTAAAGCGGCCCTTGTTCCTTTTCATGCTTGGTTACCTGATGCCCATCCCTCAGCACCGGCTCCGATCTCTGCAATGCTTTCAGGTGTTTTAATCAAATCACTTGGTATTTATACCTTATGCAGGGTCTTTTTCAATGTTTTAGGCTTTACAC
>CAZLCT010000092.1:0-9404 GCA_964558015.1 uncultured bacterium
CAAAAAACAGTATTATTCTAACTCCTGCTCAATCGGCTAAATAATTACCTTTAATGAGCCCATAACTTACGGAGTCGAAAGGACGACGTAAGTTATCCGGGCGAATAAAACCCCGCCCTTTCTGACTCCTTAATTACCATAAAGGGCGGGGCCTTATCGTTATAAAACTTTTATCTTCCTCGGCTGTGCATCTTCTGATCTTTTGAGCTTTACAGCCAGGATGCCGTTCTCATAATGTGCTTCAATGTTGCCTCTGTCAATGTCGCTCCCAAGAGTAAAGGTGCGCTTATACTCAATAGGAATTCTTTCCTGATACAGACTGCTGTATCCTTTGGGAATCTCATTAAGGCGTTTTCCCGAGATAAACAGCTCATCACCCTGGACCTCGACTGAAATATTCTCCTCGAGGAGCCCCGGCATTTCAGCCTCAAGAACGACCGCATTTTCTTCATCACGTATATTCACAACAGGCGTTACCTCCTGTACGTATGAGTCTTCTTTGTTTTTTTTCATTATATTTTTCAACGTCATGACTTATCTCCTTTCATAAAGATTAACCCGGGAATATACGCATCCCGGGTTAATTTATATTTATTTAATTTCCACAGAAATCTGCTTAGGCTTCGCTTCCTCCTTCTTGGGCAGGGTCAACTCCAGTGTGCCGTTTTTATATTCAGCCTTTGCCTTTGATGAATCAACACCATTAGGAAGAGTTATGGTACGATGAAACACGCCGCGGAACCTCTCGGTTCTGACATAATTCTCCTCTTTTACCTTTGAATCGTGTTTCTTCTCTCCCTTGATTACAACAGTGTTTCCCTCAATGGTTACGTCGATCTCGTCCTTGGCCAGTCCGGGCAGATCAGCCTTTACAATTACATTGTCCTTTGAATCGTATACATCCACTGCCGGCGCCCAGCCTCGTTCCAGCAGGCCGATATTCCTTTCAGGAAACCTTCCAAGTGAAAAATCAAAAAGCCTGTTTACCTCATCATGCAATCTCTCAAGTTCAGAAAAAGGATCGTAATAATCTTTTCTTTTTATGATTGCCATGATAAACACCTCCTTTTAAATTTGTTTTTGGTTAAACTTTAATAACGTTTTTTTCAACTATTGATATTTCAAATAGAATGCCAATTTGTTTGCCTTCTCATTAATAATTGTTTTTCAATAACTTACAGATTTCAACCTCTGAATTTTTGGGAAAAACACATGCTAAATTTGACTAATTTTGACACAAATAAAATCTTCTGTTGTGACAATTTTTTTCACTTACTTTTACAACCGGGTAACATCAATGAAAATTACTTGATAAATAATAAAAGGCGCCATGGGGAAGGGAGAAAAAGAGTTACACTTTTTGAATGAAAAGAAAAATGTGCTTACAAAACCGCTGTTATGAAATCTATTTCCGTCTTCTCTTTAAATATTCTGTTATAATTTCATAAACATTTACCTGCCCTATTACCCGTTTGTCTTTATCGACTACAGGTAATTCATTAATTTTCTCCCTGATAAGTATGCCTGCCATATCAGACAACGATGTTGACTCCTCAACAAAACATGGCTGTGGGTCCATAATATCACTGACTGTTTTTGCGCCAAAATTAACGAGCTCTTTTAAGATCACGTCACTCTCGTTAAGTGCAATAAAAGCAGCAAAGGGAAACAAATATCTCACAATTGCATTCATGCGCACAACACCCACAAGGACGTTGTCCTCATTCACCACATAAACATGCCTCATCCGTAAATCATCAATCATCTTCACAAGAAGATCTTCTATGGAAAGAGACGGCCTCACTAATACCGGATCCTCTATAAGTAAGTGTCTGATATCCATGACCGTTATACTCTCCAGTTTCCCTCTGACCATTATTCCCTCCTTTTAAATTTACTTTTCTTCTAAATATAAGCAACTTACCTTTACGATGCAGTAGCTGCATATTCAGTTTGTTTCTGGGTTTTTTCAGAATCTGATGCTTCTTCCCGTAATACATATTTAATTACAAAACTCCTTCCGCCTTTTTTTGCCTCATACATTAATTTATCCGCTCTCTCTATCATGGCTTCTATAGAATCAAGCGGACTGGCAAATGTTGCTATTCCGATGCTTGCAGTAAAGGGCCATTTGAATCTATCTCTCAATGCTTCCGTAATAAGATACTGAATCCTTTTAATAAAGGCCTGAGCAGACTCGACCCCTGTCTCAGGCAGTAAAAGAACAAACTCATCGCCCCCGACGCGGGCAACAACATCTGTGGCACGAAGATTATCTTTTAGAATATTTACCAACGTACGCAGGACATAATCACCTGCAGTATGCCCAAACAAATCATTTATACTTTTAAAATTATCACAATCCAGATATGCAATAGTAATCGGCTTGCCGCTGCGTCTGCATTTCTCTATCTCAAGCCTTGCCCGTTCAACAAATGCCGTAAGATTTGCCGCGCCCGTTAAATAATCATATCTTGCCAGATTTTTTTCCCGCTCAAAGGCTACCTTCAACCTTGATAACATCAGGATAAACACAATAAAAAAACTCCCCTCTATGGCTGCATTCCAGAAATGAATAAAGAAGTGAATATGCAGTTCATTCGCAAGTACATCGACTAGGTACCAGGTAAAAGTACAAAAAACAACCATTACAATACCTGCAACACGGCCTACCTGCCACGTAATCAATGCAAAAGGGATAAGATAGAACAACGAAACGTTTACATTATTCCCCGTCACATAATCAATTGTCTCAACTATTGCTAATGCCAAAACGCTGGCCGCAGTAAGCAACCATTTAGAATTGATTTTTTCTTTACATATTTTTGCCATCACGCCTGCTCCCTGTAATGCTGCCATGTATTCATATAATAAAACTCCATTCATCACTATGCTTCTATAAAACATTATGTCCTGTTCCCTGAAACTTTTATAGAAACCTTCTTATCCTTTTGTGAAGCTTCTGCCTTTTTATTAAGCTTAATTTTTAATACACCCTTGTCATACTCGGCAGTTATGTTATTAGTATCAACATCAGAAGGAATAGTCAGACTTTCATGAAATTTACCGTATGAAATTTCTTTACGGTAATATCCTCCTGCCTCGCTTCCTTCAGAAGAATCGGCTTTCCGCTCCCCTTCCACCGTGAGTATATTGTCATGAATATCGATCGATACATTTTCCTTATCCACTCCCGGTATATCAGCATAAATCAAATAATGATCTCCTTTATCCTGAATATCCACTTTCGGCATAAACCTGTCTTTAAGATAAAAGAGCTCACCGATAGACGGGTATGCTCCGAGATTGTTAAACATCCGCTCAACCATCTGCATCTCCTCAAACGGATTTGCCCACATATTTATTCTCTCTTTTTTAAAGGGGAAATATTTCCCAAACATATTATGAAAACCGCCCTTCGAGGGTAATTCGGTGCAAATGTTCGCAAGCGAAGAATTATTCCGCGCTTTAACTGAAAGATTATGCATATACCAAAACTGTATTAATACCAAACAGCCTAAGATGAGAGCTGCAATACGCCAGATATTTCCAGGCTTGCTCACCCCCTGCTTTGTATCCTTAGGTTTCTCCACAATACTATTTTTTTCTTTCGGATCCATAGTTTCCTCCTTTTTAGAAAAAAACTGTTTATATATTTACATTATTTGTATCTTTTTCCCTTCTTTCTGATGCACGGACGTCGGCTCATTCTTGGGTAATGTTACTGTCAAAACCCCGTTTTCATACTGCGCATTAATTTCATCCGCGCTTACATTAGTAGGCAAAGGTATTGACCTCTCAAACGCACCAAAACTTCGCTCTTTCCTGTAATAATAAATACCTTCTTCTCCTTCCTCTTTATCTTCCTTCTGAGCCTGCCGTTCCCCTTTTATTGTCAGGATATTATCAACAACATTCACTTCGATCCTATCCTTATCCATGCCCGGTAAATCCAGTCTGATGAGATATGCTTCCTCAGTCTCGCTCACATCAACATCCGGAATAAAAAAACTTTCCTCTGATGCCGCTGTATTAGAAGATGAACGTGAAAAATTATGTCCGAACGTACTTTCGAATAGTCTGTCCATCTGCTGTTGAAGTCTGGTCCTTACCTCAGACGGGTCCCACCAGTCATATTCATAAAAATAGTCATTATCCCACGGACAGACGTGTTCACCGGAGACAGCTGGCGCATTTGAGCTGCCCCCTGCTGTCGGAGTGCCCGGCTGAGATTCAGCAGTACTGACAGGAACGCAGACAAAGCTTACGAAAATCCATGCAATCAGAGAAACAAAAAGGTTGTACATTGTTAATGTTTTCATTTTCATAACACACCTCCTTTTTAAATTTGTTTTATTATTGTTTGTTAATAAACACTTAGCTCTTCTCTCATTGTTCACCTCGCCTTGAATTATTGCCCCGCCACATTATTAACTTTCTCGAGCAATACTCTGAGTCCTTGCGACTTATCATAATAATCTACCGCACCCGGAATTATCTTCTCCTGGTCATCAAGGGGAAAAACACTCGAAACAATAATGTTGACATCCTTATGAAACATAGTCGTAATTTCGTGCAATATCTCACCGCCCACTTCTCCCATGTTGATGTCGAGAAGCATGAGATCGATCATTTTATGCTTGAGTATTTCCCGTGCAGTCACCGCATCTTTTGCCGTTAAAACCATGTATCCCCGCCGGGTAAGAAACGTCTCGTAAATTCTTCTGATCCTCTCATCATCATCAACTACCAGGATTGTATTCATCGGCGTTCCTTTCTTTTCTCTCTTTTTTATTTCTGATATAAATATAGCAAAGTGATGATAAGAGGAGCGTAAGAACAAGGTGAGAATTTTCTTATCTTTCTTGAGGTAATATATCGGGTATATATTAAGGAAAATATGTGGAAGAGATTAGTCTAAAGGCAGAACGACCGTAAATGTCGTTCCTTTATGTAATTGACTTTGGGCCGTAATGGTACCGTTGTGTGCTTTGGCTATTGAAAGCGCGATGCTCAACCCCAGGCCTGTACCCGCATCAGAACGGGCTTCGTCTTTGGGCGCGCGGTAGAATTTATTAAATATTTTTTTTATATTTTCACTGGATATCCCCTCGCCTGTATCACTGATATCAATATGCACATTCTCATCTTTCACCGCAAGGCGAAGAGCGATTTCCCCTCCCCGTGAGGTAAAGGTAACGGCATTACTGATAATATTGAGAAACAGCCGGCGTAAATGAACTCTGTCTCCTTTAATAAAAACATCCCCCTTCAGAGACGAATATTTTATTTTGATATCTTTTTGTGTGGCGAGAATTTTGCTATGCTCATAAATTTCATTAAAAAACTGAACCATATTCATCCGCTCAAATTTAAAAATCTCCGGTTTGTAATCTAATTTTGCAAGCAGCAGCAAATCTTTAATCACCCTTATCATGCAGTCTATTTCTTCAAGACATTCATTGAGGACTCTTTTATATTCCTCGGAGGGCCTCTCGTGCTCCAGCGCCAATTCAATTTCTCCTTTGACCACGGCCAGGGGTGTCTTGAGCTCATGGGCAACATGAGAGCTAAACTCGTTAATATGGTTAAAAGATCCTTCCAGGCGTTCTATCATCACGTTAAAAGAATTTACCAGACGTTTCATTTCTTCATCAGGCTGTTCGGTCTTTATGCGTTGATTTAAATTTTTATGCGTAATATTATCCGCTAGATTCGTCACGGCCACGACCGGCTTAAGAACGTTGTGCGCAAACAGCCCGCCGGTAAAACTTGTTATGATAAGAATGCCGATTATTGCACAAATAATAAAAAGCAGGATTCTCCTCAGCTTGCCAGTAATCGGCTCTAAAGACGTTGCAACCTGCACAACTACTTTTACGTTTTGGAAAAAAATCGGATAATTAACAGCACGTAATTTAAGCCGTTCATTACCGAAAGACTTATAATACGTATCGGTTAAGCTGAAAGAAAAATCCTTCTTGAGGAGGTCGCTGATGTCTTTTGAAAAATTATTGGACACAAGGATAGAATTGCCCCGGGTATTTATAACATTAATAAAATCATGCTGGAGGTTAAGAGCTTTAACCTGTGTACGCCACAGGTCGTCAATAATAATCCTGTCTTTTCTCAAGCCCCTGTTTTCAAAAATTTCCAGCAAATCATATAACGGATGATTCTCGTGGCGCTGAATCAATTCATACGCATTAAGAATCCCCGCAATCTCCTCTGCCTTTATTCTTAATTCTTCATCTAAATCATGAAAGAGAATATTATGAATGCTGAAATAAATGCATGAGCCGAAAATTATCAATATGACGGCCAGAATGGCAGAATAAAGAATACTGGCTTTGAAGCGGATAGAATTAATTCTCATATTATTTTTCTTTCAATATATAACCTGTGCCGCGGATTGAATGAATCAATTTTTTATTACGGTCCCCGTCAATTTTACTGCGCAAATAACCGATATAGACATTAATAATATTGGTAAAACGGTCAAAATCATCATGCCATACATGCTCAGAGATCATTGTCCGTGTTACTACCTGACCGGCATTAAGCATCAGATATTCAAGGAGAGTATATTCAGTGCTCGTTAAATTGATTTCTTTACCTCCCCTGGTTACTTTGTGGGTAATCTGATCCAGTTCCAGATCAGCAACTTTCAGTTTTGTAGTCTTCTCCTGCTTATTCCGGCGAAGCAGGGCACGAATTCTCGCAAGCAGTTCCCTGAACGCAAACGGCTTTGTTAGATAGTCATCCGCACCAGCGTCAAGCCCTGAGACTTTATCCTCCACTTCATCCCGTGCCGTAAGCATTAAAACAGGTACACTTATATGCTTCTTCCTGAGTTGGCGGCAAATAAAGAGGCCGTCTTTGCCGGGCAGCATAATATCCAAAATTATGAGGTCGTATGTATTGATTTCTGCCATGTATAATCCATCGTCCCCGTTCCGGGCTACATCCACCACATAATGCTCTTCCTTTAAGCCGCGTTTAATAAAACTTGCCAATTTTTTTTCATCTTCTACCACAAGTATACGCATATGTTCACCTCATGTGGAGTTACTCGGAAATAAATTACTGTCTTAATTCGCCAGCTTTCTGAAGAGCGGTCTTTGCCGCAAGAGGGCCTATAAGTTCATGAACAATGGTTGCGCCGATAATAACATTAATAATGATATCCGAAATATCCCTGAAAGCAGGATTCTGCCTCATCATCAATGCAAGGCCGACTACAATCCCTCCCTGGGGAATAAGCCCGCCCACGGTAAATTTTTTCACCGGCGCGGACGCTTTTGCTAAAAAAGCACCTGCCGTTGTGCCTATAACTTTTCCTAAAGTCCGGAAAACGAAGAATAACAATACAAGAACGAAACTGCTGTACAAGACGGAAAGCTCAAGGTGCATGGCGCTTAACGTAAAAAAAAGAACAAAGATAAGTTCTTCGGTATACCGCTCGAGCATTTTAAAAATTTTATCCCTCTGCCTGTTAAAATTAACAACAACAATTCCCATGGTCATGGTGGCCAGAAGCTCGTCAACTCCCAGCACTGTGGCAAGGCCAAAACAAATGGCGAGGAGTCCGAATATAAGAACAATAAAAACCCCTTCGGTCTCTTTTTTAACAAACAGGAAAATGTAGTTAAAAATAATACCGAAAGCAATGCCCAGTCCGACCGCACCACAGATAACAATTAAAGACCTCTTTAAAAATATGAGTATGTTTATGTCCTGGTGCATAATAACCGCTCCGGCTATGACCACGGCAAAACTATAGTTTATTATACCCAGGACGTCATCGAGTGCCGCAACCCCCATGATTGTGGATGAAACTTCTCCTTTTGCTTTATATTCGTGTATTACTGCTAATGTTGCAGAAGGGTCTGTGGGCGAGGCAAGCGCGGCAATGAGCATGCTGAGAGGAATTAATGTACTTAAAGAAGAAGCCTCCGGAATATGTATAAAAAAATGGGCCAGGCACAGGAATCCCAGAGCAACCGTGAAAAAGGCGAATTCCGCCTCAAAAATAGTAATGTATAAAATGGTCTTACCCAGCCGCTTTAATTTTGACCCGAGCAGCGTACCTCCTACAGAAAATGTAATAAATGAAAGGGCGATGTTGGTCACAAAATCCGTATGAGCGGTAAAACCCTGGGGCACAATATGAAAAATATCCGGATTGAGCACAATACCCGCGATAATATACCCAGTGACTTTAGGCAGCTTAACTAACTTAGCAAGCTCGCCGAAAATAAACCCGACAAATAAAATTACTCCTACTATAAGAATAACATTCATGGGCTTGTCCTCTTGAACGCATTAATACGTTTATTTTTTAATATGAATTGTATATTCTACGTTTTCATTTACCTGAATCTCAATTTCGTGAGCTACCGGCAACGTTGAAGGAGCGTGTGCGGTTACTTTTACTTTAAAAAGTGCATGGTCATTGTAAGTCTTCTCAGGATTATCAGATTCGAACGTTTCGCATATATCCCCTTCTTTAAATATAGTAAATTTATCCAATTCGGATACCCCGAACGTCGCTTTTCCGTTTTCGTCAGTCATAAGGCGCTTCTTCTCTCGGTATTCTAACATATCGTAATTGTCCTCAATGGTCAACTCCACGCCCGAAAGCCTCTGCCTGCCATCCTGGTTTTCAACAACTATGGCCAGAGAAGGATTTTCGATTTTTATTTCAGAAAACACTAAAGAGGACGAAAATAAAAGCACCATCAACAATCCAATAAACATTACAGAAAAATTTAGGACATATTTCATAACCTGTCTCCCTTTTTATTACATTTTTTAAAAAATTTATTAATGCCTTATTTTACTTCAACCAAAAACCTTTTTCTGCTTCATCAAGTTCCTCCATGACCGCAGCACCTTCCTCAGCCTGTTTTATGATTTCCTTATCTTTCACTTTTTCTTCCGAGCTGTCATGTTTACTGCATCCCGCCATCAAAACCGTAATAATAAGTATTAATATTATTTTTTTCATTTCTCATTCCTTGATATAAACAAATTTAAAAATATTTTTTAGCGAAACAATTAATTTACACTGCTTAAAGCTTGCCATAAAACATCAATATACCTATCACTATAAATACCGAAGCTCCGCAATATTTTATAATTTCCGGCTTTATATATTTTCCCATAGCCGCTCCTATCCATACCGAGATAGCAGTAACAATAATATAAGCAAAAATAGAACCGAGCCATACTGTGAGCGGCTTACCTGACTTTGCGGTCATGCCTATACTGACCAACTGGGTCTTATCTGCAAGCTCCGCCAAAAAAATCGCGCCGAATGTAGCACCGAATATTTTCCAGTCCATTAAATCCTCCTATGTTAAAAGTCTATAATTTTCTACTCTAAGTTTTTGTGTTTCTAT
>CAZLCT010000093.1:0-9382 GCA_964558015.1 uncultured bacterium
CAACAAATACAATTTTATTAACTTTTTTACTCAATCGGCTAAATAATTACAATAAAAGTACCTTAGGGTTACATATGTTTTTTCTTCGGCAGCCCCTCTGTCCGCTTCTGTTACACTAGAATTTTGGACAGGTAGCTTTGCGTCCTAAAGTTACCTTTAGTTTGCCCCGTTAGATAAAAATCTAACGCGATGCATAAGCATCTTTATCGAAAATATTTATTTATAAATAGTTATAGTGTTATATTATACTTAAAGTATACACCCTATTTTTGTGATTTTCCATATTCAGCCTAATATTTTTACATGTTATTGATATATAATAACTTATGCTATTTTTTGTTTTTCTTCTTCCCTTTTTTTCCACGATCTATCCAAATAAAAGCATGTCCGGGCTCATACCCCATTTTTCTTAATAATGAATCTAGAGGGACATCATTATCAATTATTGACTTATCCTCATCCTTTTCAATAAAAACAGAAAAACCTTCTTTATGTGCAATGCCATTTTCATCTATGGAATATTTACCCTGTGCAGATCCTATTAGATTATAAATCATACCTTTTACTTTACTCTGTGCCGGTTTCAAAAAAAGCAATACTTCCTCACCCTTATTAAACCTAGCTGAATCTGATACACCAAAACCTACGCCGTCAACTTCTCCCCCATCAAATTCTACAACAACTTTTTCTTCATCAAGTTTACCTTTATATATTTTATCGATAATAACAGATACCTGAGTTACAATTAAATTTTTATCCCTGCTCCATTTGCCTTGAACATCATCAACTTTTCCTTTAATTACCACCTCGGATTTATCAGCAAGCTCCTCTGTGCTTAAAGGAATCATCAATGCCAGTGAGGGAGACGTTATAAGAAAAACAATAATAATCACATATGCTATTAGTAAAATCGCTTTCATATTTAAAGTTCCTTTTTAATAAAGTTTAAACTCGATATTAATTATTACAAGGTTATACCTAATTTAATGATCAATTTTCTAGATATAAAAATGATATGTATAATCGTGTCTACATTTTGTTTTTCGTTATTCGGTTGCGGTTGCGTAGCTGGAATCGTATTTCGTCTTACGGTTGCGTTTATGTAATCTATCTATGATTAGCATGTTTTATACAAATTTCGCAACCGTTCAACATACGACGTTTCGAGCTACGCCACCCTTCAACGTTTAACGCAGTTCTCAACACAACTTCTGAACTGTACAAATGGTACACTTAATAACATAACCAAGCATATAATTATCAATACAAGTATGGTAAATACTATATTCAAAGACGCCCAGAAAAGGTCAATTATTCGATGTAAAAACTTATAGATGAGGATCTTGTTATTAATGCCCCTTACCTCTTTTTTAATATTAACACTAAGGATTAATTTAGGCCGTGCTGCATAAGCGAATGCATCAATATTTAAATAACCATATCCCTTCTCACTATTATATAAAACAATGGAACAATCATAAGAATGATGCTTTAACATAAGACGTACTTTGGGAATATCACGCCACAGAAAACCACCCTTATGAGGGGTGCTAATTACATGGTCAACATCATACTGCAAAGAAGACCTTGTACTATCTCCCCTCTCAGCACTCAAGCAGCTTATACTTGCCTCTGGGAAAGTCTTCCTTAGTTCATCAACAACACATGGGAAAAGTTTAGCTGATGAGCGAATTAGAAAAATTCTTTTTATATTGCCTTTGCCATATTGTTCAAACATTTTTTATTATTTCAGGGATCTCATCAATTTGAATATTACGCTTTGATATAACAAATATTCGTTTTAAAAACATCGATGGCAGATAAAAAAGAAATGACAGCCTGCTCCTCAAGATAGTACAACCCTGTCCTTCAAGTGAAAACACTTTTATGAGTTTATATTGATGTGTAAATATTTTTATAAAATATTTTATAAATTCCCTGAGAGTATAATTCTTTACTAAAACAAACAAATCATTACGAGCTCCAAGGAATACATGCCGATTACTATGAAAACCAACCGTGGCAGTACCCCAGTGATAGACAACGGCTTTTGGCAGAAATATACATCGTTCGCCGACACACTGTGCACGTATATTTAAATCAACATCCTCAGAAAAAATAAAAAAGTCTTCGTCAAATAATCCGATCCTCTTGAATAATGATTTCTTATAAATCCCCGCCCCGGCACAGGCGCCAAAAATATAATCCTCCTCATCATATTGGCCACAGTCAATTTCACCAAATCCCCGTGCACCCCCGGTACACCATATATTAAAAAGATCCCCGGTGTTGTAGAGCTGTTCACGGTTATCATATTGGACCATCTTGGATGTTCCCATTCCACATTCAGGATGGCGCTCCATTCCCTCAACAAGTTCACGGAGCCAAGTTTTCTCAACCTCAACATCATTATTAAGAAGCACAACATACTTTCCTTCTGCCGCTTTTATCCCTTCATTACAGGCCCGTGCAAAACCAAGATTTTTCGATAACCGAACCATATGGCACGTACACCGCGTAGGTGGACCTTCGGTACCACCTACGCGGTGGAACAGGTCTTCCACTAACTCCCGTGACCCATCTGTGGAGCCATTATCAACAACAATAACTTCATAATTAGTGAATGTTGATTGCAATACAGATTCCAAACATACCTTTATAAACTTTATACCATTCCAATTTGGAATAACAATAGACACTAGTTTTTTCATAATTTCACTAGATATTCCCTAGCCTTTACATGCTCGGGCACTAATTCTAAGCATTTATTAAATAACAATTTTGCCGATTTTTTCTTCCGCCTATACATATCGCAAAGTCCAAGATGATAATAAAGTGAAGCAAGCACATACGAATCAATTTGGTTAACATGCTTCAGGGCTTTTTCATAAAATATATATGCACGCTCATAATTATGCTGCCTTTCATAATAAGCACCGTTGTTTAAAGCAAACTTAACTTTATCTTTCCTTGGCCATTCATACTTATCAATTATCTCCTCAGCTTTCTTGCGATAAGAATCTCCCGCACCGTCACAGTCTCTATTTGCAAGGCGAAAAAGAAACGAAATAAATGTATCTTTATTTGCAAATAGTGTTTCGTTCTTTATGATAAAATTAATAAATATCTTTAATCTATTAAAATTAATTAAATATGACGCATTGGTTATTAATTCCAAAAATTTAGCTAATAAAGCCTTGTTAAATATTGGATTAGTAGGCTTAAACCGGTATTTACCACGTTCAATTTTGTCAACTAATGTATATATTTCATAATAAATATTATTCTTAAAATTATTACGTGAATAAGAAGATTTGTTCAACCTTAACAATTTTAAAAATATTTTAGCTTCGTCACTTTTATAATCATTTTTTTTTGTTTCTGCTAAATAAACAGCGCTTTGAATACATTTAGTTTTATTATCTTTCTCCTGTGATTCCTTCCGATATCGGTAATAATGTAAATCGTATAATATTTTCGTGTCTTTATCATAAAAGTGCTGTATGAGAAAATCTAAAAGGGTGTCAATATTTTTTCTCTTAAAAAAATCATTTTGAAGCTGAGGTGTATTGAGTTTAAACTCGTCTATAATTTTAACAATATTATAAAAATCATTACAAAAAATACGCATCATAGTTTGTATAAACTCTTCAGAATAGCCGTCTTCCGTATAATATTCTTTCAGCCTCGTATTAAAATAAGATGACCATCGCTTATGTAGCGTACAATTGCTTGCAAAAGCATAAACATTACTTATACCTGTCACTGTCTCATAGTGATAAAGTATTATATTTGGGTTATAAATAATACGGTAACCTCTTTGTTTAACTCTCAATGAAAGGTCAACGTCTTCATTGGCTGAATGGTACTCTCGAGAAAAACCACCCATAGACCAAAAGAGATTTCTGGGAATTGAAAAAAAAGCTCCTGTAATATAATCAACCGTACGCATCTTATTGACTGCCGGAAAATAATAAGGGGCTTTATAATATAAGTGTTCAGGACGGTTTTCACGAGGATTAATAATTCCACCGGCAAACTGGATTAATCCTGAGTCAGGAAAAAGTAATTTACCCCCAACAATACCGTTCTTTTGATTACTACTGAAAGTTTCTTTTAACGTATATAACCACCCGGAAGATATTATTTCCGTATCCATATTTAAAAATATAAAAACCTCACCTGAAGCCTCTTTTGCCCCCCTCATAACAGTCTTTACAAATCCGTTATTCCGTTTATTTCTAAAATATTTTGCCCGTGAAAATCTTTTTTTTATTACTTTTGATATAATTTTTGGCGAAGCATCATCAACAATAATAATTTCATAATCATGATATAAAGTACACCTCTCAATTGACTCAAGACATTTCTCAAGGTACTTCTGCCCATTATAATAAGGAATAATAATGCTAAATTTCATATCTAAATTTTATATTACCCTCTTAAAATTTAATGCCGCGTGCTACTTTTTTTGATATATTTTTTGTGTCATTGCGATCCCGCCAAAGGCGGGAGAAGCAATCTCAATGAGGATAGCATTTACGGTATTGTAAATGCTATATCCGAATTGATCCTGAACGAATGTGAGGGATCTCTTAAAATCCATCGCTTCGCTCTGGATCAATTCTAACAATCAGTTGCTGTTAAGCAACTGATGTTCTCATTAAGATCGCCACGTCCCGCTTCGCGTGACTCGCGATGACTGCAAAAATATAATTCCTTTTTAGGGCTAATAAAGCTATTATAAAAAAGTCGAACACGGCGTTAAAATTTATCTGGATTCAACTCAAAATGTAAAAGCACCTTTATCCCACGCATCATAATATGAGCGCGCTTTCATATGATATGGATTATGCTTCAAACATTCGGTAAAATGGTTATAAGATTTTTTATATTTTTTAACCTTATAAAAAATTTCACCTAAATGAAAATTAGCTCCAACAATAAACTGATTATAATTACTCTCCTCTAATACTTTCAAAAACCACTGCTCTGAATCAACGAATAACTCTGCCTGTTTCATTAATGAAGCTAACCTATAGTTAAACAATGACTGTTCATACCTATTTTTCTTGTTTGCCGGATTATAGGGATAACTCTTTAATAAAAAATATATTGCTGCCAGTGCATCATCAAATGCATCTTTGAAATACAATGCATTAATTTCATCTATTTCTTCTACTTTCTCTGGAGCGTGTTGGATTCCATTTAATCCGTTCAGTAAAATAAATACCTTTAAATCCTTATCAAACGAAGCATCTTGCTGACTAACTTTTAAATCAAAAAGGGATTTACCAAATCGATAAATTTCAATATCAAATTTATTATTTTCTTCAATGCATTCTAATGTATCTTTTGAAATACATGACCTCAAAGGACGCTCCTTTGTCTCATTGTCTTTCACATAAAAAAGATTTTTCCACCCAAATTCTTTGTTGAGCAACAGAATCGTTTTATCATAGTCTTCTAATAATCCAATAACAGAATAATATTTTTTAATATTCTCCTTGGCTAATTCAAATGTTTCTTTCGTGCATATACCCTCTTTACCTGACAAAGCTCTTGTTTGATGATTATTCCCCTTTATATTATCTTGTACATATTCTTTTAAACTCATTTTACGCAATTTTTCATAATATTTTGGAGATATATTAGGATCACTACGCACAAAATAGTAATGAGAAATAACACGTTCGATAGGATCACGCACCATGGTTATATAAGTAGACTGTTGTGGTATAAATTTATGCACACCATAACAACAATGTCCGGTAATAAACTTGATTTTGGTTTTTTCATCCTCCGTAAGACCTTGCAAAATATTAAGCGAATATTTCCTGTCAATTATAAAAATATTTTCCGGCTTAAATAATTTAGAAATAGCTTTTCTTAAGGTAGTACCACCTGTCTTTTGGACGTGATGAAATATTATAACGGGTGATCGATGATTTTTATTATCTGTCATATAAACTTAATACACCATAAATTAATTTTATCCACGCACAAGGAAACTTATAGTATCTACTTAAGTCTTAGCCTATTTTATACTCTTTAATAACCTTTTAGCTTCTTTATGGTTCCTATTGCAAATCAAAGCCTTACGCAAATATTTTTTTGCGATTAGTTTTTTCTGCCTGTAAAAATAAATTTTTCCCAAATGAAAATTTAAACCTGAAAGGTCATTAGTATAACCATAGGAACACTCATGCGCTTTTTTAAAATAATTAATTGCATCGTTAAATCGTCCTTTATCTTCAAAAATCGAGCCTAAATTATATAAAGCAAAAAAATGATTCTTATCTACCATTAATACTTTTTTATAATAACTCTCAGCTTTATGAAAATTTCTAACATGCCGATTAATATTCGCAATACGTAAATACGCCGGAAGTTCAATGGCCCAGTCAATATGATGAGCAAATACTTCACTTGATGCTAACTCAAAGTTTTTATTTGTATGATTCTGTATCATATTTGAATCGTGCTGTCTATAAAAGCATAAAACTCTGGGAATAAAATATGGCTTTACACCGCTTCTTATGAGTCGAATATAAAACTCATAATCTTCCCATCCCATAATTCTAAAGGTTTTATAACCGCCTACTTTTCCCCAATCACATCTGCGAAACATTGCCATTGCAGTAATCATATTTCCTTTGCGAAACTCTTCATAATTAAACAACCGGCATTCTCCTTTGATATTATTACTGCTTCCGAAATATTTAACCTTTGAATATACAAGCCCGAACACTCCTTTATCTAAAACTCTAACCATTTCTGCTAAACATGTATTTTTAAATCTATCATCAGCATCAAGCGGTAAAATGTATTTCCCTTTTGCAGTCCGTATGGCAATATTCCTTGATTCTCCCAATCCTTTATTTCTATTGTTATTGATTAATGAAATTTTCCTATTTGGATATCTATTAATTAACCTTTTTGCAACGGCAAGTGTATTATCAGGCGAGCAATCATTAACAATTATAATCTCCCAATCCTTGAATGTTTGATTTATAACTGACCGCACGGCGTACGGCAAATATTTACTATATTTAAAACAAGTTATAATAACCGATACCTTAGGAAATTCTTTATATTTACTCATCGAATTGATTATCAGATCAACTTCTTAATATATTTTTGTGATGCTCTATGTTTAGGTATTATGTTTATACATTTTCTAAAGTATTTTATTGCATGTTTATTATACATTTTCAATAAACATAATTCGCCCAAATGGAAATATGCACCTCCACGGTAACTTATATCAGCATGATTCATGGTAATTATCTTATTAAACAAATTAAAAGCCTTTTTATACTTTTTTATCCTTTTTGCGGCAGAAGCAACGCGATATAATATACCTGGACATATTAAGGTATAAATTCTAAATGATCTATCAAAACATTTAACTACTGCATTATAGTTACCTCTCTCAAAAAAGGCACATAAACGCTTTTCCTTACTTTTCTTTATACGCCAACTACGATAGAAATGACCGAAAGGTTTATAATCTACATTTCCTGATAAAGCCCACTGTACCGCGGCTTTCATCTTTTGTTCATACTTTATACTGTTATTCTTGCCATGGTAGCGCAGTATACTTAAATATTGAGGAATATTTGCTAGTCGATATCTCTTGCTTGCCCTCAAATACAATTCATAATCCTGGCTGAAATACATCTTTTCATTATATCCTCCGATTTTTTTAAGATCCTTACCTTTTGCTATGATAGTGGTCATGGCTGTTTCTGGTCTTTTTAACATTGCAATAATACCTTCATGGCTAATAGGTAACTTCACTTTTACCCTACGATTTTCCTTCTCTTCCCACCTAATATAGTATGTACCAACAATACTAATAGAAGGATGAGTATTTAAAAATTCAAGCTGTTTTGCTAATCTTGTTCTCACGCTAATATCATCACCGTCCTGACGTGCAATAAATTCACCCTTTGTAAAAGAAATAGCTTTGTTCAGTGATTTCGTTAATCCTATACATCTTTTATTTCTAAAAACTCTAATTCTTCTATCTTTTTTACAATAAAGTTCTAATATTCTTGCTGTTTTCTGATTACTTGTATCATCAACGATAACAATCTCAAAATTCTGGAATGTCTGATTCAGAATGCTATTTATGGAAGCAGATATATATCTTGACTGGTTTCTTACAGCCATAATTACTGATACTTTAGGGTTATGCCGTAAAGATATTAATAACTTTTTACATTGTGAATGATTTTTATTAAAAGCAAGGCATGTCAAATAACTTTTTAAAGCACGATCAGTTTGTCTTTCATTATCAAAAATACAACCCTTATGAAACCATACCCCTGCACGCATTTCGGATGAAATATTACGTTTTCGTAACAATAGTCCAAACAATATCTTTGCATTATTATAATCTTTATGTTTTTCACAAAACGATGCTATACGATAAATTTCAATCGATTTTATTTTTTTAATCTTTAAAATTTTATTTATATATTTCTTTGCCTTTAAGTTTTTTTTATCTTTCACAAAAAGTAATGCTAAAAGATAATGTTTACGATAATTATCACCCGAAAGCTTTTTTACAAAAGTAATGGTTCTGTGAATACACTTAATTCTATTTTCAAATATTAATTTCTCAATATAATCAAGAATTTGTTCTTCCAGTTTTCTATTATGAAACGGAAATAATTGCTCAAATTCTTTTTTAAAAAAATCTAAATAGCGAAATTCAACATGATAATACATGGGATACTTTTTTCTTATTGATAAAGCATCTTTTTTAAATTGGCTATTTATTTTTCCAAAAAAATGCGAATTAGTAACACTTTTTTCATGAATTCTAACCTTTGCAATCGGAAAATTAACATTTCTAACTCTTATGTTTTTCTCTAAACACCTAATAGCAAAATCCCAATCAGCAACGCCAATCAACGAACCATTAAATTTACCTACCTTTTCTATAACACTCCTTTTCCATATCATTCCACTGCGACTTATATGTTGATCACGTTTAATTTTATATGCATAGTTAGCATTATAAGGCCGCCAGTGACTAAACCTATCAAATTTATTACCATGTTTATCAATAAAAATATATTGACCACTTACAATATCAGCCTTTTCTTTCTGCATGAACGACATCATCTTTCTTGTAGAACACGGCAACAAAATATCATCTGAATCAAATACCTGATAATAATCGCTAATATATTTCTCCATTACAATATTTGAAATCCAACACGACCCTCTTCTCGGTCTATCTGTTTTTAATACATGAAACTTCCATTTACTTTGGAATTTTTTAATAAGCGCATATGACCCATCATTACTGCAATCGTCAACAACAACAATATTTTGCCCTTCCAAAACTCCATACAAAAACACATCT
>CAZLCT010000094.1:0-9317 GCA_964558015.1 uncultured bacterium
GATTCATCAAGATGCGGTGCTTTTGAAATCAGAAAATGAACATTCGGATATTCTTCAGTAATGAGCTGAGCCGCTTTTATCAAAATCGGTAAAATTCTTTCTACTTCTGCTTCCCGGGATCCGGAAAGTATTGAAATAACGGGATGGGTTTTTTGTATCCCGAGGTCTTTTTTTATTTTTTCTGATGAGTCAGAGGGAAGAAATGTTTCCACCAGAGGATGCCCCACAAATTCTACGTCAAGTGGCGTCCTTTTATAGAAATCGACTTCAAACGGCAATATTACTAACATTTTATCAATAATGCGGGCAATTTTTTTCGCCCTCCAAGGTGCCCAGGCCCAGACTTGGGGAGAAATATAATAGAGAATAGGTATGCCGAGTTTTTTCACCTTGCTTGCAAGGCGTAAATTAAAACCCGGGTAATCAACTAATATCACAACATCCGGTTTCGTTTCTTTTATTTTATTCAAGGCTAGGTAAAAAATTTTACGGAACAGAGGATATTTTTTGACAACATCGGTAAATCCAACTGCTGCTATTGTGGTGAGGTCATAAAGTAGATTTACTCCTGCCTCGGCCATTTGTTTTCCTCCGAGTCCTTCGAAGGAAAGGGAAGGCTCAAGACGTTTCAGTTCATGGATTACTTCGGCGGCGCGTGTATCTCCTGAAGATTCACCTGCAACGATGAATATTTTTTTCATTGTCTTTACTTTAAGTGCTTATTATTTTCTTTAATACTATCAAGAATTTGTAAGGCTACGTATAATGCATTGCGGGCATCAATGTCTATGCGATCCTCGTGGCTGATTTTTACGATAGCCTTGATAAAATCTTTTAATTCACTGCGGAGCGGTTCTTCTTTTTGAATGTCTATTTCTTTTTTTGAAATGCCGAACATTTCTTTGCGATAGATAAGCCCTGCTTGATTTTGGTAATCTAGTGAAATATAAGCATCATCCTGCCATATACGGATCTTGCGCTGTTTCTCAGGAGTGAGACGGGAGGCAGTAATATTGGCAATGGCACCGTTTTCAAACTTAAGCCTTGCATTGGCAATATCTTCGTATTTTGAAAGTACATTAATACCTACAGCGTCTAAATATTTTATTTCAGAACGCAAAAGGGTTAATATAATATCTAAATCATGGATCATCAGGTCTAGCACCACACCGCAGTCGCTAATGCGGGGGGTAAAAGGACCGAGGCGGTGGATTTCGATAAATTTTATTTTTTTTGCTATTTTTTTTACCGCTCTGAAAGCCGAATTGTAACGTTCTATATGTCCGACACGGAGGAATAATTTTTTTTCCCTTGCAAGGGTAATTAATTCATCGGCTTCCGTAAGAGAGTTTGTGATTGGTTTTTCTATAAGTACATGTATGTTATTTTCAATAAAGGTCTTTGCTATTTTGTAGTGTAGCTTTGTCGGCGTTGCTATACTAACAAAGTCAACTTTGTTTAAAAGTTCGTGATAATTATCATAGAAGGGAACTTTATATTCCCGGGCTTTTTCGCATTTTTCCTTATTAACGTCGCAGATTCCAATAAGATCCACCTCGGGAAGTTCGTTATAAATCCTTACATGATGTTGTCCTAATTGCCCTATACCTATTACACCAGCTTTTAGTTTTTTCATGATTAATTATTAAATTAAAGAGGGGCATGAGGTTATACTTGTAAAATATTCCAACCCCTAGGTTTTCTAAAGCTTATATCAAATTAATCTTTTAGTAATTAATTGGTTTTCTCAAAAAAACAGGTTATTATCACTTATTCTGTATGATTTTTCAATTATTTTTCGGTAATAATTAAATTGTTGCCTATTTAATTATATATGTTATAATACTTTTCCAATTTTGAGCTTGAATCTATATATTCTGATAGGCTCAAAGATTAAGCATATAAGAAGCGATATAAGTGTATTTAACTGAATAAGTAATGAAGTAATATCATTACCGAGGGAAAGGAGTTTGTATTTTGGCTTTTGTAACAATTAAAGAACTTTTAGAATGCGGCGTTCATTTTGGGCATCAGACGCGTCGTTGGAATCCTAAAATGGCACGTTATATTTTTGGAGACAGGAACGGTATATACATTATAAATTTAGAAAAAACCATGCTTTGCCTAGAGGATGCATGTAATTTCCTTAATGGAGTTGCAAAGGCAGGAAAAAATATATTGTTCGTTGGTACTAAAAAGCAGGCCCAGGATATTATAGGAGAATGTGCTAAGAAGTGTGGTATGCCGTATGTTATTAATAGATGGCTCGGGGGGATGCTTACCAATTTTGAGACGGTGCACAAAAGTATTTTACGTATGAAAAATATAACTAAAATGGAAAAAGAAGGTTCCTATGAACGTTTAACTAAAAAGGAAGTTTTGGGCTTGATCAAAGAAAGAGACAAAATGAAGAAGAATTTAGAGGGAATCGAGGATATGACCAGATTACCCGGAGCAGTTTTTATCATAGACCCGAAAAAAGAAACCATTGCTTTACGTGAAGCCCGGAAATTGAATATTCCTGTGATTGCTTTTTTAGATACTAACTGTGATCCTGATGAAGTGGATTATCCAATTCCTGGAAATGATGATGCACTAAGATCGATAGCAATTATTTGTAATACAGTTACCAATAGTATCATTGAAGGTATTAATGAACGGGAAAAAGTTAAACCCAAGAAGGCAAAAGCTCAGCCTCAAAGTACTTCAGAGGACAAAGAAGAAGGGGCTAAGAAGAAGCCTTCGATTAAAAAAGAAAAGAGCAAGGCAAAGGCGGCTCGGAAAACTGCGGCAGAAACAAAAACTGAAGAGAATAACGTAAGTGTTACATAATGGGAGGATTATCTGTGAGTAATGCAACATCAGCAGAAGCAGTAAAACAATTAAGGGAAAAAACGGGCGTTGGGATTATGGATTGTAAAAATGCCCTTAAAGAATCAAACGGAAACTTTGAAAAGGCTATTGAAATATTACGTAAAAGAGGAATTGCAGTAGCACAAAAAAAGGCTAATCGTGCGACAAAAGAGGGACGTATTAGTTCTTATATACATATGGGTGGTAAGATAGGTGTATTGGTCGAAATCGGTTGTGAAACTGATTTTGTAGCTAAGACCGATGATTTTAGAGAATTCTCACAGAACATTGCTATGCATATAGCCGCCGTACGCCCTCAATATCTTTTGCCTGATGAGGTGCCTTCTGATTTTATCGAGAAAGAAAAGGAAATTTTTAAAGAACAGGTTAAAAATAAACCTGCAAATGTAATTGATAAAATCATACAAGGTAAGATCGATAAGAGAATGGAAGAGATATGCCTGCTTGAGCAAACCTATGTTAAAGATGATAAGATGAAAGTTAAGGATTATGTAACAAGTGTTATTGCGCGGGTTGGTGAAAATATTGCTATTCGCAGGTTTGTACGGTTTGAATTAGGAGAAGAGATTTCTTAAGTAAAATTTTTTTGTTTATATAAATCGTTTTAAGAGAAAATTTGATGTTCAGATATAGATAATTTTAAACTTGGGGAGATATGAAAAAAAAACCAAGCAAGTTTTATAAACGGGTTCTTTTAAAAATTAGCGGCGAGACTTTGCAGGGTAATTTAGGTTTTGGTATCGATTCGAATGTTGTTCGAGGAGTCGCAAAGGAGATTGCCGAGGTAAAGGCACTTGGAGTCAACATTGCAGTTGTAATTGGCGGCGGAAACATATTCAGAGGAATAAACGCTGCTGCACAGGGCATGGATCGGGCAACTGCTGATTATATAGGTATGCTGGCTACTGTAATTAATGCTCTTGCATTACAAGACTCTTTAGAAAAAATCGGAGTTCATTCGCGGGTTTTAACAGCTTTTGAGATGAGAGCATTAGCCGAACCGTATATAAGAAGAAGGGCAGTCCGGCATCTTGAGAAGGGGAGAGTTGTTGTTTTCGGCGGAGGTACTGGAAATCCTTACTTTACCACAGATACCACCGCTGCGCTTCGTGCTGTTGAAATAAATGCGGATATAATATTAAAAGCAACTAAAGTTGACGGCGTTTATGATAAGGATCCGGTCCGTCATAAAAGTGCCAGAAAATTTAGTTCTCTTAGTTATATTCAAGTCCTGCAGAGAAGATTACAAATTATGGATTCCACAGCCATAACATTATGTATGGATAATAACCTTCCTATTATTGTCTTTAATATTACTAAAAAGGGCAATATTAAAAAAGTTGTTCAAAAACAAAAAATTGGTACATTAGTGTCATAAATGAAAACATTATTTAGCGAGTGTAAACGAGATAAATTATCTGTTTGAATTTACCCCGCCTTTTGGGTGGGTTATAGAAAATACATTGGTGGTAAAACTACTGAGTTAATATATATTACAAAAGAATATTTACCCTCGTCAAAAAAGGCGGGGTCCTCCGCCATACGACATGGCCCCGAGGAATCTGGAAGATTCCCGGGACTGAGTCCTTGAAATCGCAATGCGATTTCTAAGGGCGGATCCGCCAAATTCCAGGAGGGAATGAAAGAGGCGGAAATTCGCGTAGTAACTTAAGTAAATAAAGCCCAAACTTACGGAACAAAGTGAACGTAAGTTTGAAAGCTGCATTTACCCCGCAGAGCGGGGTTAATTCGCACAGTAACTTATGTCGCACTGCGTTCTCCATAAGTTACGTGCTCAATAAAGGAGTTGGTTATGCAGACCCTCACTAAGCCGAGTGAGATATTAAAAGAATGTGACAGACATATGCAAAGGGCGGTTGAAACAACTAAGAATGAATTTTCGCGTGTTCGCACCGGTCGTGCCTCTTCAGCTATTGTCGAGCATATCAATGTGGATTATTACGGGGCTAATACACCACTTAAGCAGTTGGCAACGATTTCGACTCCTGAGCCGCGAATGATTGTTATTCAACCGTGGGACTTATCATGTATCGGAAATGTTGAAAAGGCTATTTTATCTTCTGATTTAGGTCTTAATCCAAGCAATGACGGCAAAGTTATACGTATCCCAATTCCTTCCCTAACGGAAGAAAGAAGGAACGAACTTGATAAGTTTATTAAAAAGGTTTCTGAAGAGCATCGCATATCAGTAAGAAATTCAAGACGTGATGCAAATGAAGTCCTGAAAAAGCTTCAGAAGGACCATAAAATTACAGAGGATGAATGTCATAAGACTATTGATGAGGTTCAAAAGCTTACTGATAAGCACATCAAGCATATTGAAGAATTACTTAAGCATAAAGAGCAGGAAATTTACGAAGTTTAGCTGAATAAGTAGCGAGTAGAGAGTAGCGAGAAGGAAAAGTATTAAGATGTAAGCGGCCGTTTTTTTACGGAACATATTAAGTAACGCTTAATATTCAATACCGCGTAACCATTTATATTATTCTTTCTCTCTACTCTCTACTTGCAACTTGCTACTTTTAGTAATTAGTCTATTGGGGGCGTAGCTCAGCTGGTAGAGCACCACCCTTTTAAGGTGGCCGTCCACGGTTCGACTCCGTGCGCCCTCATTTCTAAGCTATAAGTTGTAAGCTGTAAGCTATAAGCTATAAGCTTAAAAAGTTTCGTTATCGATAGAAATATTTCCCACCAAAAACATGTAATGGTAGTTTGTGAATGTAAATAGAAAGGTGGGATGTATGGAAAAATATATTAACTTAAAAGTCTGGAAGAATAGTCATCGGTTTATTTTAGAATTATATACGATTACAAGAAAATTCCCCAGTGATGAACGGTTTGGTTTAACACAGCAGATGCGGCGTTCAGCAGTTTCAATTGCAGCAAATATTGTTGAAGGATCGAAACGGCGGTCGGATAGAGATTATGCACACTTTTTGAATATTGCGGAAGGATCGCTGGAAGAAGTAAAATATTATTTACGATTAAGTAAAGATTTATTATATATTAATGATGTAGTGTTTGAAAAGTTATATAGTCTGGCTGAAGAAATCGGCAGACTATTATACGGATTTATCAAGAAGCTTAGAACTTAAGGCTTATAGCTTACAGCTTGCTTGTCCCCATCGTCTAGGCTGGTCTAGGACCACAGATTTTCGATCTGTTAACAGGGGTTCAAATCCCCTTGGGGACGCCACGTAAAAAAGGGCCACTGCGAAAAATCGCAGTGGCCCTTTTACGTGGTTATACAAAAGGGGATTTGAAGGTCAGTTGTCGCCGACCTTATGGGAGGAAGAGTAACACAGGATGTGTTACGGAAGACAACTGACGGGAGCCTACGCAGTAAAATTCTTGGAGGAATTTTACGTAGTAGGCAAATCCCCTTGGGGACGTAAATGACGGCATGAGTTATGCCACTCTGTGGCGTAACTCATATGCCGGAATTTATCCCGGCGAGAGCCGAAATATTTTTGAAAAAAATATTTCGGTACGCTTTCGAGCCGGGACAGTAACCTCCAGTTTTTACTGGAGGTTTTTTATTTTATGAAAATTCTGTAGTGACCAAATCCCCACCTGCCCCAGGCAGGTTATTGGGGAAAGAAACATCAGCCAAATAGTCTTTTTTCACTACGTTCGAATCATCAATCCTGATTCTTCTCACTGCGACAATGTGCTGTTCATTCGTCCTGAATTCACAACGCACATTGACGCCGTTCAAAAAGACTATTTGTCTTCATTTTGTGCTACGGGGATTCTCACGGGAGAAGGGAAAGCCCCGAAGCTCACGCATAGAGCAATTCCCCCACCCGTAGTTAATAATCATGTAATTCACCCCTCTAGACGGGAGGCGGGGTTACCCTGTCCCTTTATGGCACAGGGTAGTAGCATTAGTGATTAATAAAATTTTTATAATTGGTGTAATATAAAAATTATAGGAGAATGTGGATAAAATCAATCTTCAAGAAGGGTTTTATCTATAATAATCTCGTCTTTTCCTTCCTGATAAATTTTCTTCTTTTCTTTTGGTAAGAGTTTGATTTCTTCTTCAACAGCGCGGATGAGTTTTTCCCTTTCAGGATCTTTTAATTTGTCAAGTAAATCGAAAATTTCTTTTACACCTGCTAGGTTTACTCTTTTAATATGTGTGAGATAATGTATATATTCAATTTTTTCTAAATCTTTTTGTGAATATAAGCGTCTATTTGAATCCGAACGGGATGGTGTAATCACACCTTTTTCTTCATAGAACCTCAGAATACGCTGAGGAATTTTTAAAATTTCTTCCACAACACCTATACTATAAAGTGGTGCATTAGGATTTATTTTGACCATTTTAACCTCTCAATTCAATTTTATGTTCATTTTATAAAAAATGCGGCTATAAGATAGTCTATTTAACGCATTCTGTCAAGTAAAATGTTAAAAAATATATCAAAAAAATGATATATATAGTTATAATAAAAATATATAAAATATAACATAAAAATAATAAAAAACTTGACAATAAAATTATACTTTATTAAACTAAACTATAAATCAAGATTTTATAACTATAAATTTTATTAAATTATCATGAAAGTAGTTGATAAGAATCAAGAAATATCTGAATTAATTGAGGAATTCGGTTTAGCTTTAAATAAATTAAAGTCTGTTATGGAAATCGAATGTGTTAGACGTCCTTATATTTTAGCATTTAAAACTATTGAGGCTAAACATCGCATGATACTTCAGGAAATCGATAGATATGATAGTAACAATATTCAATATCCTGAGGCATTAAAAAAGGAAATATTGCATTACATGCGTACAATACAAAATTTGAGAGAGGAGGTTGGTGTTAAAAATTAAATTTAAGAGAGTAAATAATCTTGTGTGTAGAATCGAAAGATTATTGTTAAAGGAATAAAGAGTAATAATCAAAAATTATTTGAAAGGAACTTTTAATATGATTGAGTCAGGTAAAAAGGTTGTAATTAATTATACCATGAAGGTTGACGGTCAAATTGTTGAACAGTCTGATAAAGGTGGGTCACTAGAATATGTTCATGGCAAGGGGAATATAATAAAAGGACTTGAAAGACAGTTAGAAGGTCTTAAGGTAGGAGATGAGCGTATAATTACGATTAAACCTGAAGAAGGATATGGAGATATTAAGCCTAATGCAGAGCGCCTAGTTCAAAAATCTGATCTTCCACAGGATATTAAATTACAGATAGGACAAGTTTTGAAAGTAAGAGATGAGGACGGAACGACATTTCCCGTAACGGTAGCAGAGGTTCGTGAAGATGCAATAATGCTTAACCTGAATCATCCTCTTGCGGGTAAAGAATTGGAGTTTGATGTAAAAGTAGTAGAGATTAGTTAAAACTTACTATTGGTTTTAGTCTATCGAATAAGGATCCAGATGAAGATAAATTGCATAATAGATATCTAAAAAGGAGGTAATATGAATGTTAATAAAGGAAATATTGTAAAATTTAGTTATATTGGAAAATTGCAAAATGGCTCGGTCTTCAGCAAGAATAAAGAAAATGAGTTGGTTGAATGCATAGTAGGTGAAGGAAACCTCATTAAGGGCATTGAGGAGGGATTAATTGGAATGCATGTTTCAGAGAAAAAGGAAATTCTAATTCCACCCGAGAAAGCTTATGGAGTAAGGGATGAAAAATTAATTAAGAAATTTCCCAAAAAGATACTATCAGATTTTATTGAAAAACTTGATGAAAAAATAGGAGAGATTATCAATTTGCAACATAAAGATGGTAAAACATTTAGCGCTCGTCTTATTAGCGTAGGAGATGAGGATGTTACGCTTGATTTAAATCATCCACTTGCAGATAAGATGCTTACCTTTGAGCTGGAAGTAGTAGAAATTAAATGATAAAGGAGGGAATTGTTTTTTTATAAAAAGTAAGGATTTTAGATATTCAAAAGCGTGTCCTTTCTTTTGCCTTTTCTCCAAAGATAGCAGTATATTTAAGAAAAGGTACCATACCCATGTGAAAGGATGCGCTATTTTATTTATGCTTAATGGTTAATATAGTCATAAATTGGAACTGTTAATAAAGTGAAAAATGTTAAAGTCGAAAAAAATATTCCAAAAGGAGATAGTCAGGTTCATATTCTAAGCGGCAGGGGGATATGCCCTTATTTTAAAAATAATCGTTGTGTCTCACCACTAGCAGGAAATATTTCTGTTATTTCTGTATGTGAAAACGGTGGATATACAGCCTGTCTTATTTTTAAGGAGACCGTTAAAAGGAAGCAAGAATACTGCCATGAAGTTCCCTAAATTATTAATAATCCAAAAAATTGAAAGGAGGTATGTTTATGGGGCATTACAAAGTGATTAAGATACCTGTAATTTTATTTATCTTAATTTTTATTTTTACTTGCGGCGGTTATGCACAAACATCTTCCTA
>CAZLCT010000095.1:0-5269 GCA_964558015.1 uncultured bacterium
AAGAACAATTAATACTTACTAAAATTTAACTTGCTTAACGGGGTGCACTACATTGCTTGTGATTTGGTGCTTGTAATTTGTTATTTACGATGTAGGGCGGCTTAAAGCCGCCCTTATTCTTTGTGAATAGCTTATAAACAAAAGATGCACAAATCAAAAAAAAATTGTACAATATAACCTGTTATTTACTTGAAAGAGAGATTTTTTATCTATAAATTATAGACTTCTCGTGGAGGTATATTGTATGAAAACATTACGTGAAGAACTTTGGTTTAATACAAAGACAAGGCGGGCATATATTAATATAACCCATCATGTAGAGTCATTGGTGAGAAAAAGCGGTATAAAAGAGGGCCTTTGTCTTGTAAATGCCATGCATATTACGGCAAGTGTTTTTATTAATGATGATGAATCTGGACTGCATCGTGATTTTGACCGATGGCTCGAGAAGCTTGCTCCTTATCAACCTACTTCACAATATGATCATAACAACGGGGAAGATAATGCTGATGCTCATCTGAAGCGAAGTGTAATGGGCAGAGAAGTGGTAGTGGCAATAACTAACGGCAAACTTGATTTCGGACCTTGGGAGCAGATTTTTTACGGCGAATTTGACGGAAGGCGTAACAAAAGAGTACTTGTGAAGATAATAGGGGAGTAGCCAGTCGCACCTGTTCAAAATAGGAGTTGATGTTATGCCGCATGAAGCAATGTTGTATGAAAAACTAAATGAAAATAAAGCTCGTTGCAATCTTTGTGCTCATCGTTGTACGCTTTCGCCTGATATGTTCGGGGTTTGTGGAGTCAGACAGAATCTTGATGGAACACTTTATACGCTTGTATATGGGGATGTAATTGCTTCCCATGTTGATCCGATTGAAAAGAAACCTCTGTATCATTTTTTCCCGGGTTCGGCCGCATATTCAATAGCTACTGTAGGGTGTAATTTTAAATGTTCATTTTGCCAAAACTGGCAGATATCGCAGGTTGGTAAAAAAGGAGCTTCGATTGCGGGGTATCCAATGGAACCTAAAGAAATTGTAAGTGAGGCAAAACGAAACGGGTGTAAAAGTATTTCATATACTTATACTGAGCCGACTATATTTTTTGAATATGCGTATGATACTGCAAAAGAGGCAAAAAAAGCTGGCCTCGTAAACAGTTTTGTTACAAACGGGTTTATGACCAAGGAAGCTTTGGATACTATCAGGCCTTATCTTGATGCATGTAATGTTGATCTCAAGTCCTTTCAGGATAAGTTTTATGTGTCTTTGTGTAAGGGACACGTCGGGCCTGTTCTTGAATCTATTGCATATATGAAAAGACTTGGAATATGGGTAGAGGTTACCACGTTGGTTATTCCAGGGGAAAATGATTCTGATGAAGAGCTAGCTAACATTGCTGAATTTATTGCTGGTATTAGCATAGATATACCATGGCATATTAGCCGTTTTCGTCCTGAGTATACTTATAATAATTCTTATCCAACACCTCTTGAAACCCTTCGAAGAGCGAAGAAAATTGGCGAAAAAGCGGGTTTAAGTTATATATATTTAGGAAATGTTCTAGAAGGAAATAACACTCATTGTTCTAATTGTAATGCTTTATTAATCGAGAGAGCTGGATTCGGCGTTACAAAAAATTACCTGCATGAGAATGCCTGTCCTAAATGTAACACCCCCCTCGACGGCATTTTTTAAGTTTACGCAATCGGTTTGCGTAAGGTGAGACTAGGATGTTTTTTATATTCGTTATTGACATAATATTTACAGATTATATAATGATTTTCTCATATACTTAATTAAACTAATTATAAGTATTTATTCAGTATTAATATAAGAATTAATTTTTAACTGTGTATGAACAGAAAGAGGGTCTAGAGAATGAACAAAAAGAATGTAACTGATGTTGATGTAAGGGATAAAAAAGTTATTGTACGTGTTGATTTTAACGTACCTCTTGATAAACAGGGAAATATTACTGATGATGCGCGTATTAAGGCTGCTTTACCAACGATTAATTACATTTTAGAGAATAAACCACGTGTGCTTATTCTGATGTCTCATTTAGGCAGGCCCAAGGGAGAGGTAAAAGCCGAATTCAGTTTAGCTCCGGTTGCTAAATATCTGGATGATGTGTTACCCGGTGGAGTGAAGTTTTTAAGTGATTGTATAGGCAATGAGGTAAAAAAGGCTATTGACGGAGCGCCTCGGGGCAGTGTTATTCTTCTTGAAAATCTCCGTTTTCACAAAGAGGAGACAAAAAACGATGCTGGTTTTGCAAAATCTTTGGCCGAACTGGCTGACCTTTATGTTAATGATGCGTTCGGTGCGGTTCACCGTGCGCATGCTTCTACGGAAGGTATTACAAAATTTTTACCCGCAGTTGCGGGATTTTTACTTGGAAAAGAGATTTCATTTTTTGATAAGGCATTAAGCAATCCTGAACGCCCGTTTGTTGCTATTCTAGGAGGAGCTAAAGTTTCTGATAAAATTACGGTGATTGAAAATTTGCTTGATAAGGTTGATACATTATTAATCGGTGGCGGTATGGCATACACATTCCTGAAATCACAGGGACATTCAATCGGGAATTCAAAACTTGATGAGGCAGGACTTGAAATAGCCGAGAAGTTATTGAAAAAAGCACGGGATAAGGGAGTAAAATTATTGCTGCCCACAGATCACATTGTGGCGCAGGAATTTAATGAAAATGCTCAATCGAAATATTCTGAGATAGATATTGAAGATGGTTGGCTGGGGCTTGATGTGGGGCAGGAGACAGTTGAGGCTTTTAAAAAAGAATTACTAACTGCTAAGACTGTTGTTTGGAACGGACCTCTTGGTGTTTTTGAATTTGAGAAATTTAAGATGGGTTCCCAGGCTATTGCTGAATGTCTTGCATCTTCGGAAGCAATGAGTATTATTGGCGGTGGTGATACTGCAGCCGCGGTGAAAGCTTTTGGTCTTGAAGATAAAATGAGTCACATTTCAACTGGCGGAGGAGCATCTCTAGAATATTTAGAAGGTAAAGTGCTCCCGGGTATAGCTGCACTTATGGATAAATAGTAAGGGTTTTATAATAAAGCCCTCTACTTTTGCTAAATTCAATTAACAAATATCAAGGAGTTATTATATGAGAAGACCATTGATTGCCGGAAACTGGAAGATGAATAAAACTATTCCTGAAGCCGTTAATTTGATTAATACAATAAAGGCAGGTGTATATCAAGTGTCCGGGGTTGAGGTACTTGTTTGTCCTCCATTTACTGCATTAAGTGCAATTTCCAAATGCTTAGACCGTACTACAATTGAATTAGGTGCGCAAAATATGTATTCAGCCACCGAAGGCGCTTATACCGGAGAGATTTCACCGCAAATGCTTAAAGATATAGGATGCAGGTACGTGATTCTGGGGCATTCTGAGAGACGTTCATATTTTAAAGAAACAGACGGGATGATAAACAAAAAAGTTTTGCTGGCATTAAAGTATAATTTAGTACCTATCGTTTGCGTGGGTGAGACCCTGGAAGAACGTGAGCGTGGTGTTACTAAAGAAGTTGTGAGGAGACAGTTCGAAGGTTCTCTTAAAGGTTTAACCAAGTCACAAGCCGAAGGTGTGGTTATTGCGTATGAACCTGTATGGGCTATTGGAACGGGAAGGACCGCAACACCCCAGCAGGCCGAAGAGGTGCATAAATATATACGCCAGTTACTTTCTCAAACTTATGACCGTACTTTAAGTGAAAATATACGAATTTTATACGGCGGCAGCGTAACGCCGGATAATATTACAGATTTGATAAAAAAGGATAATATTGATGGGGGACTTGTAGGCGGTGCCTCCATAAAAGCAGAATCATTTATACAGATTGTAATGAAAACGCGTGACGTAATTGTCGAAAGTAGATAACACGAGGTGATAAATATATGGTAGCTGTAATTTCTGTTTTGCACGTTATTGTTTGTCTCATATTAATAGTTGTAATTTTGTTGCAGGTCGGACGTGGTCACGGCCTGACAGGAGGTTCGTTCGGCGGTGAAAGTACGCAGACTATTTTCGGAACCAAGACAGCGACTTTTATGACAAAAATGACTACATTTGCTGCTATAGGTTTTCTTGTTACAAGTTTAGGCTTAGACTTGGTCGTATCTAGAAAGTCAAAATCATTAATTTTAGATTCAGATAAAAAAGTTACTATTCCGACTCTTCCGGAAGGAGTTACTGTCGAGACTAAAGACGGTAAGGTAATACAAAAGACTGTTACAACAAAAGACGGGAGGGTAGTTAAAACGGTTGAGAAAAAAATAGCCAAAGAGATGCCTCAAGAAACCACTCCGCTGGAGACTCAACCTTCAGAGGATAGTAAAGAGTAAAAAGCTCAGTCGGGATGAAGTGCTGATCTCGAATAGAGCTACACGCGCGCTGTTATTGTTAAAATATCGGGGTGGCCGCCCTTATCCGTTTTCAATCCGGAGATGGATATTGCATATAAAGTCAAGAAAACAATACGCTCAACATAATAAAAGATTTAGTCTTCCTTATTTTCTTTTCATTTTTTTCTCAATTTTTCCTCTTTTTTACCTGCATAATACATGTCAATGTCAAAATGACTTCGGAGGACGTCTTGTTCTCGGTACGGTGAGTGAACCTAAAACATTCAATCCTATTGTTGCTCAGGAGACTTCGAGTACGCAAGTACTTAATTTTTTATTTGAAGGTCTTACCGATACTGATCCTAGAACAGGTGATGTAATTCCTAATTTAGCTGAAAGCTGGTCTCATGATGATGAGGGAAAGATATGGACATTGCATCTACGACGTGATGTATTATGGTCCGACGGAGAACCTTTTACCTCCAGGGATGTAGTTTTCACCTTTAATGAAGTGGTTTATAATGAAAACGTTATTACAGGATATAAGAGTATTCTCACTATCGACGGGGGAATTATAAAGGTAGAGGCAATAGATGATTATACTTTAAGGTTTACTTTGCCTTCAGTATTTGCGCCATTCTTGAGAACCTTAAGCCTTCCTATTATGCCGCAGCATATTTTAGAAGAGACTGTAGAGAATAATACTTTTAATGAAGCATGGGGTATTCGTGAAAATCCTAAAAATATTGTTGGTACCGGCCCGTTTATTCTCACCAAGTATAATCCTGGAGAGAAGGTAGTCTTAGGTAAAAATTTATACTATTGGAAACGCGACAAGAATGATGTGAGGCTTCCTTATCTTGATGGTATAGTATTTCTTATTATTCAAAGCC
>CAZLCT010000095.1:5279-9284 GCA_964558015.1 uncultured bacterium
AAAGCCAGGATATTGCGCTCCTTAAATTTAAAAATCAGGAAATCGATATTTATGGGTTGCGGGGAATTGATTATCCGTGGTTAAGACCTCTGGAGGAAAAGGGATATTTTAGGATCTATGATTTAGGCCCGACTATGAGCCGATATTTTCTCACATTCAATCAGAATAAAGGGATCAATCCTAATACATCCGAGCCTTATATGTCGGAGGTGAAAAATAAATGGTTTTGTAATAGAAATTTCCGAAAAGCCATTGCACATAGTATTAATAAGAGTGAGATAAGTGAGCTGATTTACAATGGCTTGGCTATTGAACAGCATTCAACTATGAGCCCTTCAAGCGGTTATTTTTTTAATCCTGATGTTTGTAAGTATGATTTTAATATGGAGGAGGCACGTTCGATCCTTGCCTCTGAAGGATTTGTCGACCGGGACAACGACGGTGTGCTTGAAGATAAAGAAGGGAATGATGTTTCTTTTGAGTTGTATCTGAGCTCGGGTAATGTTCAGTCAACCCAGCTTGCGAATCTTATCAGAAAAGACCTCTCCGAGCTTGGTTGTGAGGTGAATCTTATTCAGGTTGAATTTAATACACTGGTGAATAAATTGTCTTTCACATTTGACTGGGATTTAGTACTTATAGGTTTGACCGGAGGGATCGAACCTCATTTCGGAGCAAATGTATGGTTTTCAAACGGGCCTCTGCATATCTGGTATCCAAGACAAAAGGAGGCAGCTACAGAGTGGGAAAACCGGATTGATGAAATATTTCTTTCTGCGGTTCAGGAATTAGATAAAGAAAAGAGGAAAATTCTTTATGATGAATGGCAGCGGATTGTAGCTAATGAGGTGCCGGTAATTTTTACAGTTATTCCGCTCAATATTATGGCGGTCAATAACAGATTGCAAAATGTCAAACCAACACCTCTGGGCGGAGTTTTACATAATGTGGAGGAAATTTATATCGGGGAATAAATAAGTTGAGCTGCCTAGCTGGTTAGCTTTAAAAGCTAACCAGCTTAGAAGCTAATAAACTCAAGAAGCTAGCATAATATAAAGGATTACTATGATTCGATTTATTGTTAAAAGGCTTTTAATAACAATTCCGGTTATATTTTTTCTTTCATTTCTGACACTTTTGCTGATTAATATTGTGCCCGGCAGTTATTTTGATCAGTTGAGAATGAATCCTCAGATAGGGGAAGAGGTTATTGAGCAGTACGAGTCCAAATTTCATATCAATGAAAATATTTTTGCTCAATATTTCTATTGGCTAAAGGGGGTTATAAAATTTGATTTCGGTTATTCTTTTACTTATCAAATGCCGGTTATTACTCTTATCGGCTCCCGCCTGTTTAATACATTTCTACTTTCATTTTCTGCATTTTTACTCTCCTGGGGCATTGCCGTTCCTCTGGGTGTGATAGCAGCTTTTTGGAAAGATTCATTATTCGATAAAACGCTGAGAGCCATAGCGTATATTTTGCTTTCTCTTCCCGGATTTTTTCTTGCGTTGATACTTATGTTTTTATGTGCACACTGGACATATTTGCCACTGGGCGGTATGCGTTCTATTAATTTTGATGATTTATCTATATTAGGAAAATTATTTGATGTTGCTAAACATATGATTGTTCCGCTTGTAGTACTTACAACGGCTTCAACAAGTTATTTATTTCGTCTTATGCGTTCTAATATGCTTGATGTCTTGAACCGTGATTTTGTGAGGGTGCTTCGTACACGCAATCTTCCTTCATACGTGATTATTTTTAAGCATGTTCTGCGTAACGCTATTAATCCTCTTGTTACGATTTTAGGATTTCAGCTCCCGGCACTTTTTAGCGGTGCTGCACTCTTAGAGATAGTTACAGGATGGCCGGGATTGGGTTCTATGATGCTGCATGCAGTGCGAAGTCAGGATATATTTTTGGTAATGGGTAATATGGTTATGATATCGTTTTTATTGGTAGTTGGTAATATCATAGCAGATATTTTATTGGCAGTTACAGATCCTAGAATAAGGTATTGAAAACACGGATATGCACGGATTTTAAAATACGGATTAACACGGATAAACGTGGAATGTAGGGGCGAGGTAGTTCGACAGGCTCACTACCCTGAGCGAAGTCGAAGGGTTACCTCGCCCGGAACCTAAAATAGAAAAATTGATTTTGACAGGATTAACAGGATTTCAAAGAAACATTTGCCACAGAGGGCACAGAGTATAAAGAGATTTCTCTGTTGGCCTCATTTAATAATCTATTGCGGCAGAAACCAATAAGGCTTTTACGTTTAATGAAAAGGAGAAATAAATTTTAGATTAATAGTGACATATTTTCTTTCTCCTTTTCATTAACACGTGCCAGCTGCTTTGATATTAAGTTCGAGAGCAGCTGTCTGCTGCAATAGAAAAGGAGATTACAGAGTACTCCTCAGTGGTCTCTGTGGCTAAAAATATTATTTATCCTGTAAATCTTGTCAAAAAATTACGATGGAAACAAAATCTATGATGAAAACAATTCTGCAGAAAAAATCGGCATTGTGCGCTCTAATAGTTTTGGGAGTGTTATTATTATTGACATTATTTGCAGAATTTTTGTCACCTTATTATTTTGATGCCGAAGACAGGGACAATCCTTATCAGCCTCCAACCCGGCTGCACTTTATGGATAAAGACGGCAATTTCCATTTTATTCCTTTTGTGTATAAATACAGTAATTATCTTAATGATAATTATGAAAGGATTTATGTTGAAGATACTTCAGAAAGATTTCCAATTAAAATATTTCATAAAGGGGATAAATATATGTTTTGGGGTTTGTTTGAGTGGGATCGCCATCTTTTTGGAGTTAGTGAGGGGGCGAAGATTCACCTCTTCGGCACGGATTTAAGAGGACGTGATCTCCTCTCACGTATTTTTATGGGGGCACGCATATCACTTTCTATCGGCATTATAGGGGTTTTTATTTCAATGGTTTTTGGTACTCTTATCGGTGGTGTGGCAGGATATTTCGGAGGAAGAACGGATCAGGTTATTATGCGTCTTGCTGAGCTTTTTATGATGATACCTACATTTTATTTACTTTTAGCCATAAGAAGTTCCCTGCCCGCGCATTTAACTTCATTCCAGGTCTATTTTCTTGTTACATGTATACTGAGCGTAATAGGATGGGCAGGACTTGCACGTATAATTCGCGGCATGGTATTGTCAATAAAAGAAAGAGATTTTGTGCTTGCGGCACGGCTTCTGGGAACAAGTCATTTGAAAGTCATAACGCGTCATATACTGCCGCATACAGCATCATATTTGTTAGTAGTTATAAGTGTTTCGATTCCTGGTTATATTTTAGCTGAGTCGGCGTTGAGCTTTTTAGGTTTGGGCATTCAGGAACCGGTTGTCAGTTGGGGTATGCTTCTGAGTGAGGCATTGTCCATAACACAGCTTAAATTCCATGCTTGGGTTTTGATTCCGGGTTTTTTTATCTTTATTACTATTTTTTCTTTTAACATTCTTGGTGATGCATTGCGGGATGTATCTGATCCGCTTACGCACGGGTAAACCGGTTTAGCTGGTTTAGCTCGTTTGGCTCGTTGAGCTCGTTATGCTGGTTAGCTTCTTGAGCTGCTCTGCTTCTTAGCTTTCAGCTTAAAAAGCTAAGCAGCTAATACAGCTGAGCAGCTAAAAAGCTTGGCAGTCTGGCAGGCGTGTGAGTATATCCGTGTTAAAACAAAGGAACAGAATGAATTATTTGCTTGATGTAAAAAACGTTCATGCAGCATACAAAAATAACGGCAAACTACGCAAGGTTTTGGAAGATGTAAATCTTTATATTAATAAGGGTGAATGTGTTGGTGTGATTGGTGAGTCCGGATCGGGCAAGACAACCTTCTCAGACGTTATACTAAATATATTGTCATTTAAGAACGGTGTTTTACTGGACGGCAGTGTTTCTTTTAATGGCATAGACATTCTTGAAAATAGTAAAAATATTGTGGGCAGTAAAAT
>CAZLCT010000096.1:0-9141 GCA_964558015.1 uncultured bacterium
CTACGCAACCCTTCAACGTTTAACTCAACCCTAAATACAACTTCTGAAATGTACAATTAATGTCAACGCATCATTATATTAAGTACAACAACTACTTACTACTGGTTTGTTATCTAAATCCTCAAATTCATGAATCAAATCGAAGAAATTATTCCTCATTTTTATTCCTTCTCTAAGTGGAGAAAATATCATATATTAGCAGGTTTTTCAGATAGGACATGTAATTTTAGCAGAGATGCTGAGATAGGACCTAAAAATGTTTTTTTATCCAAGTTAGGATTAAACTTGGATTCTGTTATTTTTCCCCAACAAGTTCATGGTAATGCCATATCTTATGTTTTTGAAGGTAGTTTAACCGATACCGAATGCGACGGTTTCATAACGAATGAGTATAAAACTCCTCTTGCGATTCTAACTGCTGATTGTGTTCCTGTATTTTTCTTTTCGCCGACAGGTAATATTGCTGGAATCGTACATGCTGGATGGAGAGGAATAAGCAAGGGCATTATCCCTTCACTATATGATAAGATTAAATTCAAATTCAATGTAAAAAATCACGATATGCATTTTGCTATCGGACCGGCCATACGTTCTTGTTGTTATGAAATTGGTGAAGATGTTGCTCAATATTTTAAAGATTATATAATTAGAAAACAGGGAAGAATTTATCTGGATTTAGTCGAGGTTATTAAATCGGAACTTATCCAAAGAGGTGTTTTGTGTTCTAATATTATTGATTCTCAAATTTGCACTTATTGTAAATCTGATATATTTTTTTCTTACAGAAAAGAGGGAGATATTTCGGGAAGGATTCTTTCAATAATATTTTTAAAGACAGAAGATATAGGTTAGAAATAAGAAGGTGGGGTGAAATGCTTCTCCTTTTCTGACTTCTGTCTTCAGATTTCAGACTTCATATATGATATAGAATTTTATTCATTTTTATGATACATTGTTGTACAAATTAATATAAATTTAACAGACCATTAAAATTATGAACACAGAACAAATTGATAAAACTGCAATACCTAAAAGTAATATAGTTATTGTTGATACTGATGAGAGAATAAGAAAATTGTATAAAGATGCTCTGGAGAAAGAAGGGCATACGGTATATTTAACATCATCAGGAAATGAGACATATGAGCTTATTAACAATAAAGAAATAGATTTGATTTTGCTGGGTTATTCATTGAAGGACGAGAATGCGGAAGATATTGTTATGGGGATCAAGCATGTCCGCTCCCGCATACGTATACTTTTGATATTTGATAAAAATGATAATGTAAATCGTCGTGACCTGCTGCAGCGCCTGCCAATTCAAGGATGTCATGAAAAAGGGGAAGGGATAGAAAAACTTTTTCTTTGGATAGATGTTGTATTAAAAAATCTTGGCAAGTTAGATATGATCAGAATACAGCTCGGAACCATTAAGTCTCAAATTAAAATAATCGAGAGAAATAAAGAGGGCCTACGTTACATCATTAGTGCTATGCCGGAAACAATAAACCGATTGCAGCCGCTTGATAAATTTATCAGAGGTATTCTCATTCAGCTCAACGGTTTTATTGAAGCAGATAATAGTTTTCTTGCTACAATTGATGAGAATAACAAACTTATACTTTTGGTTGGTACGGGTGAATTTGATATGGATGAAAAAACTTTCCTCACCTCTAATAAACTTGATAAGCATATGGATAATATTAATGCACTTCGTAAGAACGGAAAATCTATTATAGGTGAATATGATGCATATCTACCTCTAACCGCAAAGGATGAAGTAATAGGCGTTTTCTATCTTGAAAAGAAAGAAAAAGATATTAAAGAGCTTGAGATTGAAATGTTGCGCCTTTTTGTTTCACAGACCGCAATTACGATTGAAAATTCGAATTTATTTAAATTAGCTACTGTAGACAGCCTAACGGGTTTATATGTGCGTCGTTATTTTTTACAAAGATTTCAAGAAGTATTACAGTTCGCATCACGATATGGCGGGCAGGCTGTTTCTTTGCTTATTTTAGATATAGACCATTTTAAATATATAAATGATAAATATGGCCATCCACAAGGTGATAAAGTATTATCACAGGTAACTCAGATAATAAGAGAAAGTATACGTGCTACAGATGTTACCGGAAGACTTGGTGGTGAAGAATTTTCAGTACTACTTATTGACACTTCATTAGATAAAGCTAAAGAATTAGCTGAGATGATAAGACGAAAAGTAGAAAAATATGAATTTATTATCAATGATAAATTATACCCAGTAACTATAAGTATAGGAATCAGTAATTTTAACTCATATCTTATAGATTCTAAACTGCTTAAGAAAAAAAGCTTAGCCGATGTTGCCATGCATGACCTGAGACGTATGCTTACTGCAGCTGATAAAGCCCTCTATAAATCAAAAGAGCAGGGAAGAAATCGTGTTACAGTGTCTGATCCACTCCTCCTTACTACAGATTAATTATTTAAAATATACCCCTTGTATTCTTCTTTTTATTATCATAACTTTATTTAAGTACTTGTATATAAATCACTTACAAACATATTGATAATATTGGATTAATGTCTAAGTTTTTATAATCGAGTTTAATATTATAAACATTTAATTTGGATGATTATACATTAATTTCCATATAGTTACATCATTTCTGTAAATTTATGTATTAATATGTCTAAAAAAATAAACATGTTTAATTGATTATATTTTAATGTTTAAAATTAAAAAAACCAATATTGATAGTATTTGTTTATGTAAAATGCTCAAATATAATAAGATAGAATATTGAATCCCATTCGTAATCAATTAAATTGTGAGCATGGCATAAAAAGTGTTTTATTTATTCAACAAATAAGTACTTTGCTTTTTAAAATTACAAAGTTTTATGCTACCCCAATAGAAGGAAATAATAAAAGATGGGGTATTTTTTTACATCAAATGTGTCCAAGACTGTCTGGGACTGTACAGAAAAAATATTTTTTACAATTAATATTTGAAATACTTTAACGAGGAGGAGAAAGTGAATAATTGGATGACGTTGCCTGAAGTTGCAGAACGGATTGGTGTGGCAACCAAAACTATCATCCGTTGGGAAAAATCAGGGAAGATTGCTAAATCAAAAAGAGATTGGCGCGGTTGGCGTGTATATAGCCCCGAGGATGTTAGAGAATTAGAAAGAATGGTTAATTCTGTCTATTATTAATATAAACAAATGAGGTTTTGATTTGTTCAAAATCAAACAATAGGAGTTAAATATATGAGACATATTAAAAAAAATAAAATATTAATAGTTATACTTATTAGTGGGATTGTAATGATTTTGTGTCCGAAGATTTATGCACAAGTTGGTTTTTACAATCAAACAGAAGGTAATACTTCATCTTCATCCGGAAATTATGTTGATGAACTTAAAATTAATGTTGGTTTGGTACAGGAACAGTCAAAGCCTGCTACTCCTCAGGTTCAGAATGATGTAGTCGCCAATGTTGAGGGGGTACAGCCATTTCAAGAGATTGAGATCGTTGGTGAAGGAATGCGTTATACGATAGGACCTGGTGATATATTACAGATTATGGTCAGAAATCAGCAGGACTTTACAGGGCGGTTTGTTGTTAATGAGAATGGTTTTATCCAGTATAACTGGGTTGGAGATGTCAAGGCAGCCGGTCTCACTAAAGAAGAGCTAAAAGTTGTTCTGAAAGATGAACTTAAAAAGTTTATTAGGTTTCCGGAAGTAAGTGTAATCATACTTGAATATAACAGTAAATTTGTTTATGTTTTGGGAGATGTAGCCCGTCCCGGGAAATATCCCATGAAAGGTGATCAATTGACATTACGTGATGCTGTTCTAATGGCAGGGCTTCCTACTAATGTTGCAGCAATGAAAAGGACAAAAGTGATACGCGAGACCGAAGAAGGGCCTCAGTCTATAAATGTTGATCTAAAGGATATTCTTATTAAAGGAAAACTTGAGAATAATTATGACTTAGTGCCCGGTGATATTATTGTGATACCGACATCAAAATATCATATGATTACAAATGTTGCTAATAAGGTAATTAGTCCTCTGTTTCAGGCCCTGGCAATATATGAAATTGGATTTGGAAGAGACGACAATGGTTTGTTTGGTGGCGGAGATGATGATTAATTAATAATTCCTGAAAATGTAGATATAAATTTTAATTTTATTTACTAGGATTACAAACTACAAAGTAAACACAACAAACAAAATTGTAATAAAAATTATTTCATAAACCGAGGAGAAAACAATGGATTTTAATCTAGATCAGGAAAGTAAATTTGAATGGCGAAAATATCTTGATATGGGAATCCGCCATAAATGGCTAATAATAATACCAGCGGTTATGGGGCTTATTATTGCGACAGTAGTTGCATTTTCACTGCCTAAATTATATGAAGCATCAACTTTAATACTTGTTGAAAATAAGCAGATGCTGGAGCCTTTGGTTCAAGGTTTAGCTGTTTCCACAAATGTAAGAGAGCGACTCAATATATTACGCGAAGAAATCCTAAGCTGGCCGCGTCTTATGCAGCTTGTGGAAAAGCTTGAACTTGACCAGGATATTAAAAGTCCTTCTCAATATGAGAGTCTTATTAAACGTTTAAAGGGCGCAATAAAGGTTGAGATGCAAAAAAATCAGAATGTTATATTGATATCGTATGAAGATACTACGCCGCTCAATGCACAAAACGTGGTTCGGACAATAAGTGACATTTTAATAGAAAGGAATGTTACTTCACAGAGTACAGAAGCAAATGATGCCATAGACTTCATCGAAAGGCAGCTGGAGGAGTATCAGGAAAAACTTGAAGATTCAGAGAGTGAATTAAGAAAATTTCAGGAAGTTTATACTTATTCGTTGCCCGTAGCGGCCAGAGTTAATCAACACGTCGTTGATCTTGAGATGCAGCTTAACATGCTTCTCGTTGATAATACAGAGCAGCATCCGGCAGTTATTGCTTTACGGAAACAAATAGCACAATTGAAGGGTGAACGTAAAAAGGAACTTATGAAGATGGAGACAAAAGGTGTTGATGTAAACAGTAAAGAGTTCCAAGAAATCAGCTATAGCGTTCCCCGGCAACAGCAAGAACTCGCACGTCTTCAGCGCGATACAAAAGTTAATGCAAAGTTGTATGAGCAGTTACTGCAGAGGCTTGAGAGTGCAAGGATATCTAAAAAGTTAGACAGCACTGAAGAGGGCACAAGGTTTAAAGTGATTGAACCGGCCCGGCTTCCCTTAAATCCTATAAAACCGGATGTGCCGCGCATTATATTAATTGGATTTGCACTCGGGTTGGCATTTGGATGCGGAATTGCATTCTTGCTTGAGGTTTCAAACTCGTCATTCCGGAGTGTTGAAGAGGCAAAAGGTACACTTCCTCTTCCCATACTTGGATCAATCTCGAAGATAGAAGTTAATCCGAAACTTGTAAAAGAATTAAAGAAGAGAATTAAAAAAGCAGCAAGGGATGCTAGGAGAAAAGAAAAAGCATTAAGTAATCAGCATTCTTTAAAAACTTTACAACCGGTTGATGCAAGTGGCAATAGAGTGCTCGCATACATGAAGTCGATTGGTAAAACTTTAGGTCTTTTTTAAAAAAAATAACTTTAACTATTACGAGGTATGATATGTACGAACAATATTTTAATCTTAAAGAAAAACCGTTTAATATAACACCAGATCCTTCTTATTTTTACCCATCACATAAACATAAGGAAGCTCTTGATAGCCTTGTTTATGCAATAAATGACAGACGAGGATTTGTAATTATAACCGGAGAAATCGGGGCAGGAAAAACCATCACTTGCCGAACGCTACTTACTAAATTGGAACGCGGTACAAAGGTTGCGGTTATTACAAATACCCATCTTACAAGTAAGCAGCTTCTTATGAATATTTTGGAAGAGTTTGAAGTGCAATATGAAGAAGGTGATAAATTTAAGCTTCTTAAACAGCTTAATGAGTTTCTCATTGAACAGCATTCCCTTGATAATAATGTGGTGCTTATTGTTGATGAGGCACAGAACTTAAGCAGATCGGTTTTAGAAGAGATTCGTATGCTTTCAAATTTGGAGACAGAGAAGGTGAAGCTCATTCAAATCATATTAATGGGACAACCTGAACTGAAAGATAAGCTTCGGTTGAGGAGTCTTGCTCAGCTAAGACAACGTGTTTCCATACATTACCATATAGGCCCTTTAACCCTGGAGGATACGGTAGAATATATTCGTTACCGCCTTATGCAGGCAGGTGTAAATGGTACTTCGAAGGATGATATATTTTCTTTAGAATCAGTCAGTTTGTTGTACCAATTTTCCGGTGGTATTCCGAGACTTATTAATATTATTTGTGATAACGCACTTCTTACTGCTTATGCACACGATTGCCGACAGATTACCCCTGAGATTATACATGATGCTGTAAAGGATAATAATATTTTCGAGAAAAGACAAGATATAATTGAACAGTCGTATCAGTCGTAAGAAGTCAGAGGTCAGAGGGCAGAAGTCAGAAGGCGGAAGGCAGATATCGGATATTAGATGGTAGACGAAGAAAATAAAATTCAAAGGGGAAACGCAATGATAAAAAACATTAGAGATTTGAAAGTATATAAATTTTCATATGAAGTTGCTATGGAGATATTTGAGATATCTAAGAAATTTCCAAGAGAAGAGACTTATTCCCTAACAGATCAAATCAGAAGAGCGTCACGTTCTGTGTCTATAAATATCCGAGAAGGATATGCAAAAAGGAGATATGAGAATGTATTTATAAGACACTTAAATGATTCGCTTGGATCTTCTGAAGAGACGAGAGGTTGGTTGGAGTTTGCAAAAGATTGTAAATATATAACAAATAAAAAGTATGAGATTTTAGATAAAAAGTACGATGAAATTAGTGCTATGCTTTATAAGCTTATGAATAAGTGGCAAACATTTAATATCTAAGTTAGGAGTAAGATTGCTTTAATCTGATTTCAGACCTCAGATTTCTGACTTCTGAATTCAGACTTCTGACTTCTGATAGTTCAAAGGAGTAAAACAAATGAGTAGAATGCTAAAAAAACTAAAACAGGCAGATACAAAAAGAGGCGATATGGTCAAGGCCAAATCACCTGCATTTGCCAAAGGAAAAAATCTTAGCATATATGATTCAAAAAAGAATCAAAATGCTCAGGTGGTTGATAACAAAAGGGGCAAATTCCATATTAAAGAGCCTATATCTTATACAAGCGTAGATGAAAAAGAATTACGTTCGCTTATTAATAAAGATGAGAAGACGATTTCAGATAATTTCAATAACGGAACAGAGATATTTTATACTTTTGCCGATACAGGAAATGAATGGAAAGACACATATTTTAAATTATTTGCTTTGTTATTAGTATGTTTAATTCTAGCCGGTTCATTTTTATTATTATCCAAATATGGCAAAATTAGCCCTGATTATTTTGAAAGAGCCCTTAATTATAAAAATACCATTCAAGAATATGTTATTTCAAAATCAGGTAAAATTAAAAAGTTATTTCTTGAGAAAATACACCTTCAGGGTGATAAGCTTGCCAAAAACCAAGCATTTATGTTATTAAACGATTTCAACAACAAAAAGACTTCAGAGGAATATTTTTCTGCCAGGAATTGTTCAGTTTCATTTATCCCCCGAATAAGAGATAGTGAAGGTGACTATGCTTTGCATATTGAAAATAAAGAGACAAATATACCAAATACTGTAGCGTCTATTTCCTTAAATGTTAATGACATTATTATTGGCCAATATTCACATGTAGAATTTTGGATGGAGTCTGAAACATTTGGAGAAAGTCCGTTGAATATTGCCATATTTTTACATAGTGGTTCCTCAACTGTGAAATACCAATTTGTTGCAGATGCAGATAATTGGAGGCGATACTCTATACCATTAACTGAATTTGGAGGGGTAGGATATTTTAGTTCAATTTCAAAGATATCTTTTGTTATACATCCTACGGATAATGAAAATTTTATTTGGGGTGTTAACATTGATGATTTATATTTGACAAAAAAATCATAGGAAACGCACCTGCCCGCCTTGGGAAACAGCCTTAAGAGGCAGGCGGGGATAATCGCAGATTAAGATATCTGCGTAAATCTGCGTTTATAAAAAAAGGAGAAAAAAATGAATAAATTCGGTAAAGCATTAGAAAAGATAGCTCGTGAGAAAAAAGACAGTAAAAAGAATACTGTATTTAAATCTCAGCGTAAAGCCAGACAGGATGAGATAAGCAATACAACTAGTTACCTTAATATGAATCAACCTAAGATTTCTGTTACGTCTATTAAAACTATAGTTGATTCCAACAAGGTAGCTCCCTGTATTACAGCATTGCATGATCCTCGTTCGCATATTTCGGAGCAATATCGTGTATTAAGAACGAATTTAAAGTCATTACGGAAGAAATCAATCAAAACGATTCTTGTTACAAGTTCATTAGAAGGAGAAGGAAAAACTGTTACGGCTTTGAATTTTGCATTTACACTTGCTCAGGATAAAACCAAAAAGATTCTTTTGCTTGACGCTGATATGAGGCGGAGCAAAGTTGGATATTATCTCGGATTAAAAAAGAAACGTTTTGGATTTAAGGATTTTTTGGAAGGGGAAGTAAGTATTGACGATGTAATGGTTTCCACGGAATTCGAAAATTTACACATTTTACCCGGAAATGTTGGTAAAAATCTTCATAATGCTTCTGAGCTTTTAGGTTCAGTGGAAATGAAGAAGATTATAGCTTTTGCCAGAGACGAATATGATTATGTAGTTATAGATGCACCTCCTATAATACCTGTTACGGATGCGGCTGTATTAGGAACACAAGTTGATGGCGTTATTATGGTGTTTCAAGCTGAAAAAACACAACGCAATACTATTAGGCATGCACAAAATCTGCTTGAGCAGGCACAAACAAATATCTTAGGGTATGTTATGACCAACGTACGCTACATCTCTCCAGGATATAGGGATTATTATTATTGGCTCCGTAGGTCTTTATTTTGGCGCGAAATGGTTTGTTATTGGCGCTAAAGAACTAGCCTTATTTTTAGAAGTAAGCCAACGGGTTATTGGCATCACTATTGT
>CAZLCT010000097.1:0-9022 GCA_964558015.1 uncultured bacterium
GAACCCGTTTAGCACAACAACAGTATCTCCTGCGTCAGAGTATCAAGGGAAACAGTTTCCAACATATTTTAATCTTGTTAAAGAATTTCTTAAAAATAATCCCAAGGAAGCACACGCAGACAGTCAATTCAGAGTTCAGTACACTACTGATGTAGGGAATGATTATTTTGCAAGAGATAAAGACCCTGGAAAATTTTCATTAACTATGAACGGTGTTGAAATTTCTGACTATGCATGCAACCTGTGGAATGGCACGGGGACTTTAAATGTTGATTTACCTTCTGATTGCAAAGAAGGTGAGATTTTATGCTTTAAAAGCACAGTTGATGATGTAAGCAGAGCTGAACCATTTGAGGAAGAATTTTTTGTAAAAGTGATTGAACCCTTGCAACCTAGTGAAGGGCGCAACAAAAGTGAACGGAGAAAGCCACCTTCTGAGGAAGGAAAAGGAGAAGCTAAAAAAGAGTCACATTTAGCTCTTCCAAATGTTGTTGAAGTTAGGCGGGATGATTGGGAAATGCACTCGGATACAAGTTTTAAGTTTGATGAACAAAGTGTTTTAAAAGTTATTGATAGCGGAGATGAGGGATATGATTTTTTTATTAATATGGACAATTTATATTTGTTGACTGAAAAAAAGGCAAATACAAATATAGACGCACAGCTTCTGGATGCAAGGTATAAGTACGGTATGGTATTAATGGGTATTGCTTTAATCAAGGCGGATAGTGAGAAAGGTGAGGAATCGCAGGAAGAAGAGAGGGATATTACCAAAATAGTGGGGGAAACCACAAAAGCCATTTCACCTATTTTATTACCCATGGTTGCTTCGTTGGGAAGTTTAGAAGTAGATGAAGTGTCGCAGGTTTATCAAGAAGAGTAATTATATCTATATATGTATTAAGGAGTTTTTATGACTGACATAAAATTAAACCAACAAGATAAGGATGATTTATTAAATTTTCTCGATATTTACGCAAATAAGATTTCAGCTGATGATATTAATGAGATAAAGAAAAAACTGTCGAAAAAGATATCATTCTTAAAAAAGAAAAAACTGTTCCAAGTTATGTAGAAAAAATGATACCCCAGATTGAGGATTTGTCTAAATTATTAAATCGGCAGGGAATTGATACAGAACAACATAATAGAGTAGTTTCGGCACTTCATTATTTTGTTTGGGCTGAAGATAGAATGCCAGATTATATGCCGGTTATAGGATATTTGGACGATGCCTATGTTATAGCCACGGTACACAAAGAACTCAAGAGAGAAATTGATAAAGTGAATAAAGTGTAGACAATACGTCTTGTGCCCAAATTGTGCCCATTCAAAGCGAGTTTACTGATAAAAGGGGGGAATAGGTATCACCTATTCACTTACGCGAGGATGCAAGTTACCGAGGGCTGACTCCTAAGTTCAATTTCGTGCAAGAAGTCTTATTAGAATGTGGTGATGATGTGTAACAGCATGAGGAGTGGTTGAATGAAAATATTACATACATCTGACTGGCATTTGGGGAAGAAACTGGAGAAAATATCCAGACTTCCGGAGCAGGAGTTGGTTCTCAAAGAGATATGTGAGATCGCTGATAAGGAAGATGTTGATGCCGTTGTCATCGCGGGCGATCTTTACGATGTTTTTAATCCGGGTACAGATGCAATTGAGCTGTTTTATAAAACGCTTAAAACATTATCCAATAACGGTAAGCGTGTTGTTATTGCTCTTGCCGGTAATCATGATTCTCCTGACAGGATCGAGGCGCCTGATCCTTTAGCCCGTGAGTGTGGGATCATTTTCAGCGGGTATCCTCATACCGAGATTAAACCTTTTATGTTAGAAACCGGACTTGGTGTTACTAAAAGTGAAAAGGGGTTTATTGAAGTGGTTGTTCCGGGTGATAAAGCTCCTTTAAGGGTGTTGTTTACTCCTTACGCTAATGAGTACCGGCTTAGGACGTATTTGGGGGATGAACAAAGGGAGGATGAGTTTAGGGAAATTCTGCAGGAGATGTGGAGCGGTTTAGCTGAAAAGTATTGTGATGATAAGGGTGTTAATATTCTTGCTACCCATTTGTATATGGTTAAAAAGGATGGTGAGATGCCGGAGGAGCCGGAAGAGGAGAAGCCTATACTTCATATAGGTGGAGCTCAGGCGGTATACACCGGTAATGTGCCTCAAGAAATGCAGTATGTTGCTTTGGGGCATCTGCATCGGCATATTCATACAGAAGCTAAACAATGTCCTGTTGTGTATAGCGGCAGTCCCGTTGCTTATAGCATGTCAGAAGCGGGCCGAAAAAAAAGTGTTGTTATTGCTGACTTAAAGCCTGGTGTGCCTGCTAAGTTTCGTAGAGTTGAATTGTCTAAAGGAAAGAATCTTGAAAGAAAGAAGTTTAAGGATATTAATAAAGCCGTTAAATGGCTATTAGATAACCAAAATGTGTTAGTAGAGCTTACGATAGTTTCGGATACGTATTTAAGTGCAGAAGATCAGCGCCGGTTACATGATACTCATTCGGGGATAGTCGCGATTATACCGGAAACGGCATCGGGAGCGGATTTTTCCGGAGATGATAGGGAGCTTAAGTTAGCAGATCTTTCCAAAGGAATTGAAGAATTATTTGTGGATTATTTTAAATACAAACATGCGCAGGAACCCGGTAAAGAGATTATGTCGCTTTTCAGGGAGATCCTGGCTGCGGAGGATGTCGTATGATACCCGTATCTTTAAGGTTCAAAGGAATATATTCTTACCAGGAAGAACAGTTCATAGATTTCGAGAGGCTGACAGACGCGCAGTTGTTCGGTATTTTCGGGGCAGTCGGCAGCGGAAAGTCTACGATACTCGAAACCATGTCATTCGCGTTATACGGGGAGACTGAGCGGCTTAATAAAGGAGACAACCGCGGATATAATATGATGAATCTGAAGTCCGATAATCTTTTTATTGAGTTTATTTTTAAAGCGGGAAAAAAGAATAAAGAGCGATTCAAATTTATAGTCAATGGTAAACGTAACAGCAAGAAATTCGAGGATGTAAAGACTTTTTCAAGGAATGCTTATATCAAGAAAAAAGGTGACTGGGAGCCCATCAAAAAGAATACTGCCGAAGATATACTCGAGCTTAGTTATCAGAATTTCAGGAGAGCGCTTATTATCCCTCAAGGCAAGTTTCAGGAATTTTTGCAGCTTAAGAGTAAAGAGAGAACTCTTATGCTTAAAGAGATCTTTGGGTTGGAGAGGTTTGAGCTGTATGAAAAAGTTGCGGTTGTTAAAAAGAATATCGAAATGGAAATAAACGATGCCGAGGCACGTCTTGACCAGATAGGCGAAGCCGGAGAAGATTTTATTAAAAAAAATGAAAAGGCACTGACTAAAAAGGAAAAAGAGGCCGGGGAGATTGAAAGAACGCTTAAGGAAAAGACGGACGTTCAAAACGAAATGAGCCGTATCAAGAAGATATACGAAATGGTTGCTAAAGCGAAGGAAGAATTGGATGGTTTCAAACGCAATGAGCTGGAATTTAAAAAAAAGACGGAGATTCTTAACCAGTACAAAAATTGCAAGGCAAATTTCAGGGATCTTTTTGATCAGAAAAAAAAGAAAGAAGTGAATATTGAGGAAGATGAAGAAAAGATAGCCGAGTATAAGGAACGGTTCGAAGAGTTGGAGAAGGAACATAAGACTATAGAAAAGGTATTCAGAGAGTTGGAAGCGAAGCATGAGAAGAAGGACGAGACATTAAGCAGGGTGGAAGACCTCAGAAGGATGGTCGATGTAAAGAAAATTGAGAAAAATAAAGAAGGCATGGAGAAAAAGCTGATATCGGCAGAGAGGGAGCTTAAGGAAAAAAAGGATAGAGTGGAGGAGATAAAAAAAGATAAAGTCGCGGTGAAAAAAGAATTGGCGGATGAGAAAAAGAAAGCCCCGGAGAGTGTTGACCTTCTCGGGGTGCAGGGATGGTTTAGTAAAAAAGAAATGATAGAAAAAAGCGTTAAGGATGCCGAGAAAGATAAGAATGAAAAGGGTAAAAGGATAGAAAGCATAGAAAAAGAGAAAGATGCACTGATAAACAAAAAAAACATCAGGGAATATTTTAGGGATAAGCCGGGTAGCCGAACTTTTGAGAAAGCACCGGGGGTTTTGGGAGGCGCACTTAGCGATATTAAAAAAGAGATAAAATCTTTAGAGAATAAAATAAGGCCTTTGGAGCTTAGAGAGCAGATGAGCGAAGCGGCGTCTGAACTTCATAAAGGCGAGCCGTGTCCGCTTTGCGGGGCGAAGGATCACCCCCAGCCGTTGAAGCCGGGTGATATAACAAGGCAGTTGGAAAAGGAAAAAGGCGCGCATGAAGAGCTCAAGAAAAGGCAATCTGAAGTTAAAGAAACGCTTAGTGAAATAAATGCACTTTATAAACAGAAAAACGTCCCGGAAGAAGAACTTAAGGGATTGGAGGGTGAGCTTGAGGGGTTTTTATCCGAGCTGGATTCTCACGTTAAAGCATTCAACTTTAAGGGGTTTAGTCCGTCAGACAAGGAGTTGCTAAAAGAAAAGATAAAGGCGAATACTGTTGCTGCTAAGAAGATAAAGGAGCTTGAACAGGCGGTTAACAGGACGGAAGAGAAGCTTGAGAGAGCCGAACAAGTTATGCATAAATGTCGGTCGGAGTATGATGAGCTTAAAAGTGAATTGGACTCGGCAGGGGTAAAGATAGATACCTTAATGAAGGAAATATCGGATGATATCGGAGCAAAGGATTGGGAAAAGGAACCCTCGGAGATTGAAAAGGAAGCTCAAGTTCTTAAAAAAGAGCTTGAGACACTGGCAGATAAATACGCGAAAAAGAAAAAAGAGATATCTTTCATAAAAAGCACGATAAACGAGCTTAAAGGGACGATAAAAAAGTCCGAAGAAGTCATAAAAAAGGATATTGCTGAGTTCGAGAAGACCGAAGAGGTAATTAAGGACAGGCTTGAAAAGAACGGCTATAAAAAAACAACCGAGGTTGAAGAGATACTTGGAAGAAAGATCGATGAAAAGGAAGAGGGGGTTTTGATCAATAAGTTCTGGAAGGGGCTGGAGACCGCTACGGTGAAGCTTAACGAGGCTCAGAAGGAAGCCGGCACTAAAAAGTACGACGCCAAAAAGCATGAAAAGATAAATGAAGATGCCGAGGCGCTTAACGATAAAAAGAACGCTATTAACCAGGCAATAGGGGAATTGAAGAACAAGATAAAAGAGCATAAGAAAAATCTATCCGAGAAGAAACGGCTGGAAAAAGATCTTAAGAAAATGAGGATACGCGAGGGGAATATGAGGATGCTCGCGAATTTGTTCAGGAAAAACGGATTCCTTAATTACGTATCAACGGTGTATCTTCAGAACTTTTGCCGGGTTGCTAACGAGAGGTTTTACAAGCTGACCAGGCAGTCAATGAAGTTGCGGTTAGAGGGAGATAATGATTTCTGTGTGCAGGATTTTATGAATGAAGGCAAAACAAGAAACATTAAAACATTATCCGGCGGCGAGCTGTTTCAAGCGTCATTATCTCTTGCAATAGCTCTTTCTGACAGTATACAAAGCAAATTCGGAAACCGGCAGAATTTTTTCTTCCTGGATGAAGGATTCGGGTCCCAGGACAAAGATTCTCTTCAGGACATATTTTATGCACTGAAAACAATGAGAAAAGAAAACAGGATTGTCGGCATAATATCTCATGTAGAAGAACTGCAGGAAGAGGTTGATACACATCTGAGAACCATCAAGAACGAAGATACAGGAAGTCACATCAAGCCTAGTTGGGAATACTAGATTAAAGGAAAAGTAGATGCCAATATTGAATTGAAAATCCGGGGATAGAATACTTAATTAGTGGAAAAAATAAGTATGATGTCCCTTGGATTATTTGGAATCGATAAAATGGGAGCAGGACAGTGGAACATGGAAATTATGAAAATATAATACGAAGTTTAATATCTTGTAAAAATGATAACGGTCGATTGCAGGATATTGACAAAATAATTGAGATGACAAGGTCATTTTATGGCAACGATTACGACAAGCTATATGGGCTTATATATGAATTATTTAAAAGGAAAGAATGCAAAATCACAAATATCTTACTACGCGAAATTATTACTGAACGCCCATATTATATAAATCCTGATATATATTGGATGCAATTAGAAGTTTATGACGACGCCGAAGGTAAAAATACAGAAATAAACAAGTGCTTTGAAGAAAAAGATCTTTTAACCAATTATTTGATATCCCATCAGATGAATGTAAAAGATGACGAAGTTGGGGATCATGGAGAAACGTATATAGTTTGCTGTAAATTTGACTCTGGTGAATATTCTGGACAAGATTTGTGGATGGCTATAGGGTTTTTAAAAAGACTGATAGAAAGTGATTTAAAAAAGAAAGTTTATAGGTATGGAGGCGATTCAATACCAGCTTTTGCAAGAGGCCTGGCAGATATATATTTAGATTTCGAAGGTGAAAAATCACAGAATTATCAGAAATATAAACGCATGAGTACCCTTTATCAATGTTTAGAGGAGGTTCACAGTAATATTTTACAGGAATATCAAAAAGAGGAGATAGAAAAAGCTCTTTTTTTCATGATAGAAGAAACACCAGATGACTCCGTGGTCAACTATGTTTTGGGTAGGTACTTCAACAAATTTATAGGTGACACAGATAGTGCGATTAAATATCTTGAACGAGCCGTACATTTGAACATAGATGAATGGCGTGCATATTTCATGTTAGCTAAGATTTATTCCAATAGGGGCGATTTTAAGACGGCGGAACAACTATTTTTAAGAGCTTTCGAAGTTTATGACGAGAACGAAATTGACAGATTGATCGATGGCGTGAAAGAATCTCTGAGTTCTGTTGGCGGTGGTAACATTGATTACGATCAAGTAAAAGAACATGCGGAGGCAAAAGATATAGCCGAATATGCGCCTTCTAGGGGCCGATCTTTTCAGCACATTCTTGAAATAGATGAGAGTCCTGCAGAAATAGCAAAGATTGCCCAAAAAAACCTAATGGATGCATACGGAAAATATTATGAAAAACTACATCCACACACTCTGTATCATCTTAAAAATGGAGAACTCGTACATATCGAACATGGCGGGGATACAGCATATGTATCAAAGTATATGGAGTATTATACGGCATTGCTATCAGAAATATGGCAAAAAGTCTTCGTACCTTTTAGAAAAAACTTCCATGGAAGATATCAAAAGGAATATGGAAAAAATATGAAGAGTTTGAAAGATAAGGATACTAAATTTTACCGATTTATGAATGACCGTTCTTCCACCTCAACTGGAGGACAAATGTTAGGGTATTTAACTAACGTGGAATTAAAACACCATCCAATATATAAATCATTTTTAAGTCATGTGGAAGTTACAGCACCAATTTTAAGAAATCAGGATTATCTCGAAGAAATAAGAGAATTATCTGTAGAACGCAACAAAGATGGACACCCTGAGGATTATGGGAAAAGCAAAGCATATTACAACTATGTGAGAGGTGCAGTTTTAGGGACACCTAAGAGAGAGGGTTTGTTAATAAGACTTATCAAGTCATTAGAGGGGAAATAGAGATGTTAGATGAAGAATATTGTGGACATAAATACATTATTATTAGTGTAATGGGTCCACATGCGAGTGAATCTGAAAAAGAGATTTTTGAACGGAAAATTAAGGATGTGAACAAGACAGGTACAACTTTTTGGCTGATGCGGTCATGGCAAGCAAAGCCACCTATGGTGCAAGATATTTGCTTAAAGGCAAAAGAGGAAGGAGAAAAAGTAGTAACTATTTTCGTTGAACCTTCATCAATTGGTGGAGCTACGCCTACGAAGACAGTTGAAAAATCCAAATTTTACTCAAAGAATAATAAAGATTGGAAAGCAATGCCCTCGGGATTAACGCCTGTGACAGGAAAAATGGGAAGCAATGCGTACGCGTTGGTTTTCGATAGCTTGAAAATGAGTGATGGTACGCTAGATCTATGGGGATATGCCAATTTTTTTGAGCAGGCCAAGCCTGTGAAAATCATGCGGGGTGCATCGACGTTATGTGCGATGAAAAAGAATATGAAAAACAATAAAGACCGTATTCAATCACATCTCAGGCGCATAGTCGCTATCGGTGAACTATGTGATCCTTATGGTGTGTGGTTAAGGTAATGATAGCAGATTATCCAGAACCACTATTTTTAGATGATATAGATGAGATACCTTGTCCACATTGTGGCGTGAAGCGCGAAAGGGCAGATTGGGAGGCCTTGTTTAAGGATATGGCAGCTTCCGTGATTTGTCCTAATTGTGGTAAAAAAGTAGCGAGAGATGATATTGAGAACTGTTAGGAAAACCCTACAGGAAAATATTACGCTTAACAGAATATCGTTCCAAAAAGTCAGGTATTTTCGATTTATAAATAAAAAACTTACAACAACAAAAGTCAGCATAAGTTGACATAATCGCTAGTTATGGGACGAAATCCAGACTACGTGGGGCGCTCCGAAAATAAAGACACGTATGGATAGAAGTATTAAAAAATCAATATCAATTAACGAGTTTACTTATATTCTGAATCTGAATAAGGTTTCAGATGCAGAGAGATCCAGCCTTATTCCTATTCTTTTTGAAAATCCTTCTGCAAGAAAAACGTTCCTTTTAAGAGAAAATATAAGAACACTTGATAAATTAGAGAAAGCGATTACTTCGATTATTAGCAATAAAGATGCGGTTGAATCAGTGAAAAGCATTTTTTTTATTAACGATGATTTATTCATTCCTCCTGAAATCAAAAGGATCTTTTCCGATAACACAAAAATCGCTTTTTTTGTTGGAGCCGGAGTTTCTAAATTATTAAAAATCCCACTTTGGGAAGAATTGGCAGATAGGGCAATCGAATATTTAGGAGACAATCATTATATTAATTATGGAGAATGGAGCAAATTAAAATCAGCCAAGTAAAGCTTTAAACAAAAGT
>CAZLCT010000098.1:0-8987 GCA_964558015.1 uncultured bacterium
CACAAAAATCGCTCTTGCCTTGATAAATTTATCCCTATACATTTTTGCAAGGCGGTTGTAACGGTAGTCCCAATTTGTCCTTATTATTTCCTTTTCTGCCAGTTCTATAAGTCTTTCAATATGTGCCAAATATCTTTCTTGCAATAATGGGTCAGATAACATATTAATGAGTGGTGGGGTTAATGACATGGTCAGGCGAAAGTCTATATTTTCACTGACTAATCGTTCAAAAATATCAATAAGTGGAATATAAGTTTCTGTGATAGCTTCATACAACCAATCTTCTTCAAGAAAGTCATCATACTCCGGATGGCGTACAAATGGCAAATGGGCATGAAGTAATAACAGGAGGTAACCTTTTTCCATTTTTATTTGGTTTCCTTCTGTATCTCAACTGTTATTTGCTCTGACATGTCACCGTCAAAAGAATGGGCAACAACTGGGAATGACTTTTGCCCGTCTGGAAGGAAATAACGTAGTGTAAAGGATCCGTCGTGGCGTAGTGGTATTATGGTACCATCGACAGTTAATAACGCATCAGGCATTGTTTTTCCGTATAAAATGAACTCGGTAGAAATATTTAGAAAAAAATCTTTCTTTTGTTTAGGAACGCGTTTTGCGGGAGATGAAACCATGCCGGAGGTAATCCATTCGCGAAATACTTCCTTTCTCTTCTTCATTGCGCCTGAAGATAGCCCAATATTATAACCTCCGGATGCCGCATAAATTTCATCGAAATCGGCCGACATCCATTTTTCATCAATTATATTAGACGGTCCGTCTAGGGGAGTTGTTATTATATTTGAGCGAACTATTAAATAAAAATTACCATCTTTATCAACCAGACCTAAATCAAAAATATATGTCCTGTTTGGCTCGCCAACGCACAGGTACCAGTTCCTTGCATCAAGATGTATTCTTGTATCCCACTTTTTATTACTTTTCGTACCGTCAAATTCAATATCAGTAATATCATACGTTCTTATAACTGGATTTAAATTGCCGCCTTTTTTTTCATATTCTTTTGCTATATTTCCAATTGTAGAGTGTGAAAAATCCCAATACATATAAACCCAGTATGGGTCTCTTACGATAGCTACAAACTTTGTTGTATCATATCCATATGGCAGGTCCCATGCTAGTTTCTCTTCTCTTTTTTCTTCATAACTTGGATAAGTAACTGGAATTGCAAATGATTCATGCATATCCTCCTCAATAGCTGTCATTTGAGGACTCTGTATTTTAGATTTTCTTCTTTTAGGAATAGGCTTTACGGAAAGATTTTCGTTTTCAGTGGGTGTTTTTGATGATTTCAGCAATAAATCTATTATTTCATTTTTCTTTAAACCCTGTTTTATCTTTATCCCGTTTGTTTGGGCAAGCCGCACCAACTCATTCTTTTTATATTTCTTTAAGGTTTTGATATCCATATCGACACCCATTTCCTCATATTTCATTATATATTTTATTTTTTATTTAAAACGTATAATTATATAATTTATTTCTATTATTGTATAGTTGTTTTTGGAAAAATTAAATGGATGGCAGATTACTCTCTTAAATATATTTGGAATAAATAATCTTCATAACATAAATATTATAAACATATTACAACGTATTATCGTTATCAAAAAATTCGTATTCATCGCCGGTAAAAGGTTTGTAAACATCCTTTTGTTTGTATATTGAGTCTCCTGTTGACTTTGAATCACCTCCGTATTTTTTAGTTTCTTTACTACCGAAGGTACTTATACGATTATCAGCTGCTGCAGCTGTTTCTTTTTTCTCATTTTTCTTTGAAATTATTTCTTCCTTTTTTTCTTCTGCTTTTCTCTCTTCGCTTGCTTTTCTCTTTTTCTCTTGCAAGTATTTATAACGCCTTGTTTGTACTTCCTGGTCTCGTTTAATAATTTCATAAACTTCTGGCGTGATATATTTTCCTTTGTATTTTATGGGTTTCTCCTCATCTATTTCTTGATTGAGCAGGGAGTCCTTATCATACTTTTTTTCCTCTTCCTTAGCATCTTCTTCACTGGGTTCACTTACCTCCCAATCCTGCGTCATCTCAAAGTTGTCAATTTCGGAATAAACTTCTATTTCCTCAACCTCACTTTTTTTAAATTCAACTACCCCTATGCTTAACTCCACCAAATATACATCTTCTTTTTCCTCAACAATTTTGCCTTCAAAACTTACACCGCGTTTAAGTTTAATAATATCAGCATTGCAATCATTAAACGATAAACTGAAAAACATTGTCATTAAAAATAAGCAAAATATTATCTTCATATAATCACCTCACATGATATGCCGTTAATATTGAGTCAAGAAAGCCTTTAATTATCTTTCTCTAATATTTCACGTATTTCAGAAGAACTAATTGATTTTAGTCTCATTCCAAGTTTGTCGATTTCATACGCGCGTTGGAATTCGCCCCGTGTAGAATAAATATAAATTTTTTTACTCCTTGGATCATAAAAATACATTTTACCACCATCTACACAAAATGTTAATAATGAATCCTTGTTAGAGAAATCGTTATCTTGAGCGAATGCGCTCGAAGCCATTTCACTCCCCTTTTGGCAAAAGGTCAGTACTATCATAAAGCATATACAAAACATAATCAATACTATTGAAGCATTTTTCATAACCAGTCCTCCCTTTGTATATTATTCGATAAAACTATAAAGAAAGCTTTTCTAAAACACACTCCATGTCATCGGGCAATGGTGCCTCGAACAAAATTCTCTTACCTGATTTAGGATGAATTATGTCTAAATATCCGGCATGAATACATTGACGTGATATCAATGCTGACCTAACACCATATTGCCTATCACCTATTACAGGGTATCCCATGTACGCCATATGTACCCGTATTTGATGTGTTCGTCCCGTATGTATCTTTACCTTTACCAATGTCGCATTTGTAAACCGCTTTATTACAGTGTATTCACTCAGGGCTTCTTTACCCTCTGGGGCAAGTACAACCATTTTCTTTCGGAATACCCTGCCACGGCCTATTGGTTGATCACACTTTCCCTCATCGTGTTGTATAATACCTTTAACGATAACTGTATAAATTTTATTCACTGAATGGTTTTTAAATTGCTCGGACAAAGCTGCATGGGCCTTATCGTTTTTTGCTGCTACAATCAATCCTGACGTATCTTTATCAAGACGATGTACAATACCGGCTCTTATATCACCACCATATTTAGATAAATGCCCCTTTGTGTGAAAGTGCAATGCGTTTACCAATGTATTATCCATATTCCCTGCGCCAGGGTGCACTACCAAACCAGGCTGTTTATTAATAACGATTATATCATTGTCTTCATAAATTATGTCCAGCGGAATATTTTGCGCCAAAGAAACTTTAACGTTTTGGTTTATGTCGCGGACAAATAATTTGTCTTTTTCCTTTAAAATATAATGAGGTATTGTCGTTTTACCATTTACCAGAACTTTACCCTTTATTATCAAATTTTTAATTTTTGTTCGCGACATTTCACCTTTATATTTTGAAGATAAAAAAATATCAATTCGTTTTCCAGATTGATTATTTTTAATTACAAATCTTCTATCTTCCATGCGATTTTATTTTATTTAAGCTTATGGAAATTATCAGTGCTATAAAAATAATAATTACACTAACAATTTGTGGACGGGTTAACGAAAATAAGATTGGCGGATGGTCTCCTCTATAGAATTCGATGAAAAACCTTCCTATTGGATATAAAATGAAATATGATAACGTGGTTACACCTTTAGTCGGATATTTCCCTCCTGCTACTCCTTCTTGTGAGTTTTCCTCCAACGTACGCGCCCTGTTTCTTTTATATAACTTAATCAAAATAACCGTTATTAGGAAACAATAAAACGATTCATATAGCTGTACAGGATGTATAGTTTCATTTAAAAACGGAAATTTTACAGCCCAAAATAGCTTGCACTTTTTTCCCCAGCAGCAGCCATTTAAAAAACACCCAACTCGCCCGAATCCCTGTGTCATAGCCAGCAGTGGCACTAATGCATCTGTTATTGAAAAAAAATCTATTTTTTTTACAAAAGAGATTACAAACATTACAATAAGAGAAAATATTACACCACCATATAGAACTAAACCGCCCTCCCATATTTTAAATATCGATAAGAAATCATTTTGAAAATCTCTGAAATTTAAGATAACATAAAATATTCTTGCTCCTACTATGCCTGAAAATAATGTCAAAATTATAAAATCAATAAATTCGCTTTGTTTAAAATCAGTCTTGATTATATTTTTTTTTACCAATAAAAGAGAGGCACATACTCCGAGTGCAATCATAAATCCGTATGAGTATACTTTTAAAAATCCTATTTCAAATAAAATCGGATGCATTATTTCCTCTTAATCAAAATCGAAATTACAAAAATACCAGCAGCAATGGATATGCACGTATCAGCAATATTAAATACAGGCCATATTTTAAAATCAATAAAATCTATGACAGCCCCAAATCTAATTCTATCGATTATATTTCCCACCGCACCTCCTATAATTAAAGAGCCAGCAATTTTCTGTGCTACTGAGGCATGTTTTAAATTCAGTATAATAAACATAAGAAGTATACATCCAATCACTACACAAAGAATAGATAAAGAATTTGCGTCTCGAAATAAACCGAACGCAACACCAGTGTTATGAACACGTGTAAAATCTAAAATATTTGGGATTACAGTTGCTGACTCGCCGAGAGCTAAATTGGTAAGTACAAGAGCCTTGGTTATTTGATCTATCAGAAGGGCAATAGTTGCAAGGACTAATATAAAAATCAATATTATTTAATATCCTTTATTTATTTTTACCTTCCTCTTCCTGCTTACATTTTATGCACATTCTTGCGTGAGGTACGATTTTTAGCCTTTCTATATTTATTTTGCAATTACATGCTTCGCAAATACCGTATGTATTTTCATCCATTTTCTTAAGAGCGTCATCAATATCATTCAATGTCTTTTGTTCATTTGATGCCAGATCTAAGTTAAATTCACGGTCAAAATTATCAGTTGCCACATCAGCCATGTGGAAAGAATATCCGGAAAGGTCTCCGCTTGAATCGCGTTGGCTTGTATTCAGCGCGCCTTTTTCTAGAGAGTTCAATCCATTTGCTATTCTTTCTCTGTCATCAATTAATTTTTTTCTTAACTTTTTTAGATCACGTTGGTTCAATTTTCGACCTCCGATAAAATTTTAAAAAATTGTCTTTTATAAAACGTATTATTGTATACACAATACTTAAAATGTCAATACAAATATATGAATTATTGATCGCAACAACAGTAAAGTATGTCATTGCAAATGAACCCGCAGGATGAATGAAGCAATTCCGGCTAAAAATTACTTGATTTTCGTGGGGGTTTATAGTTTTATTTCTTTTTGTATAACCTTTAAGAAGGACCGTACAACATCGGGGTCAAATTGAGTACCAGAACACCTTTTAAGTTCCTTTATTGCAGAATCATATGACATACCTTTTCTATAAGGCCTGTCTGATACCATGGCATGAAAAGCATCAACTACTGAAATAATTCGCGATTGTATGGGTATTTCATCACCTTTTAATTTATACGGATACCCCGTTCCGTCATAATTTTCATGGTGATGCATTATTATTGTACTTACTTCTTTAAAATCGTCGTGTTTTTCTAGTATTCGTGCCCCGGTCCTTACATGATCCCTCATTTTATACCATTCTTCTTTATTCAGCGGCCCCTTTTTATGAAGTACATCATCAGGAACTCCAAGCTTGCCTACATCATGTAAAATAAGAGATGATGAAAGGATTTGCTCCCTGTCACCACTTAAATCCAAACCTAATTGTCTCGCAGTTAACATTCCTAATTTATTTATTTCCTCAGAATGTCCGTATGTATACGGATCGCGTGCATCGACCATCTGAGCAAGGGTAATTATTGTTTGTAAGTATTTGTCCTTATCTCGTATACGCAGCCTGTTTATTTCCGAAACACTCTTCTCCAATTCACCTATCTTCTTAAGCAGTCGCTGTTGGTATTCTGCATTTTTAACTGTCATAGAAGCATCGCTCGCTAAAATCTGCAATAAGGAAATTTCCTCTCTGTTAAACTCGGTTTTATCTCGTTTTGCTCCTATGAGGAATATACCAAGCAACGACCCTCTGTAATATCCAGGGACACATAATTCTGCCTTGAAAGTTTTCATTTGTTCTTTTATAGACAAAAGATTTTTCTTAAGCTGATTATTGCTGCTTATTAAAGATTTATCAGCAAGGAATGAATTGATATTTGTTTGGGATAAATAATCTTCTTTTATTAAATTTTTCCATTCCTTCTTTTTATTAAACCACCTGATAATCGGATGGTTCATGTCCAAACGTATTAAGCTTATAGGGAGTTTACTTTCACCCTTAGAATCACAAAATACGTAATAATCCTTCTCAGGATCGTGTACAATAATTGAAGCGTGTTTAACGCCTATCTTCTTGTCTAAAAAACGTGTAATCATTTTCATAAGAGTAGTCGGACTTTTTACACGTACCATACTCTGTGCGGCAAATCTTAATATTTCAGGATAATTAATACTAACCATAAAATTTATCTCTCCTCTACTAAACGGGATATTTTTTCCTGGACATCCCTCTCCAAGTCTTCAAGACTCAAGGGCTTAGTTATGTAGTTGTCTGCACCTAGTTGAAATGCCTCGGAAATCTTATCATCTGTTTCAACAGCAGTTACGATTATAACTTTAATATTGGGGTTTTTTCTCTTGACTTCCTTCAGCACCTGAATACCGTCAATACCAGGCATCTTAACATCCAACAATAATATCTGAGGACTTTCATTATCAACTTTCGCAAGGGCTTCATCCCCGTTAGATGCCGTAACAACATCATATTGTCTGTCAATGAAAAACTCCTTTAAAAACTCACATATCTCTAATTCATCATCAACTATCATTATTTTGGACATTTTATATTTCCCTCCATGGAATATTTAAATAGGTATTACCTGAACATATGTTCGATACTTTTTGGATCAGTGATTTTATTTTCATTTTTTTGGTTGTAAATTTGGTTTTTAATTTCACGTTTGATCACAGGCAATGAAATAATAAAAACTGATCCCTCGTTTATTTTACTTTCTACTCTGATTGAACCGCCTAATCTTTTAACAATTTGCTGGCAAACAAATAAACCAAGCCCTACATTTTCAGAATAAGTCGTATAGAATGGATCAAATATATTTGCAGTCATATCTTCTGATATGCCGTGTCCCGTATCTGCAATACACACCTTAATAATATTCTGAACATTTATATATTTTAATTCTATTGTTATAACACCTTTTTTACCTATAGCCTGAATAGCATTTAGAATTAAATTTAAAAATAATTCCCTGACCTCAAACAAACTTCCTTCGATTAATGGCACATTGCCCTCAATAACCTTATCTATTCTTATTTCATCCAATGACATCTTATAAGACACTAAAGAAATAGTGTCATTCAATATATTCTCAATGTTTATTAATGTTGTCGAATCCTCTTTCTGTGGTTTAGTAAACATTAATAACTGTCTTGTAATTTCTGCCGCCCTTTTAGTCTGTGTAACAATTGTTTTTAGTACATCCTCCATATAAGCATTATCGATTTTCTGCGGGCCTTTTAATAATAAAACCTGGGCTTTACCTGAAATAATAGTTAAAGGGTTATGAAGTTCGTGAGCTATGCCGGAGGCGAGTTTTTCTATTGCAGATATCTTTGCACTCTGCAATACCCTTGATTGTATTCCCATTAGCTCATCATTCTTTTTTTGTAATTTTCTATACTCTCTTGCATTACTTATTATTAAAGTCAGTAATTTATTGAAATTGTTCAAATGGTTCAACTCTCTTTTATTCAATGGGTTTCCAGATGTTTTTCTGCTGATAGCTAAAAATGCTATTAATTCATCCTCAAATATTAAGGGGAAAATATAATTTGCATGTAATTTCTCAAAACTATGACTTATTGCTGATGCTTCCTGCCAGGATAAAATAGTTAGAAAATCATCACGGCTAATATAACCTCTTTTTGTGTGCATATGTTTTATTAGGGAATCATCCTCGTCGATTGATGACCTTGATATATGGTTTACACTTAAGCCTGCTGATGAAATTGAAAAATATGTTTTAGCCTCTTCATCATACACATAAAGAGAAACATTCCTTATAAAGAAAACTTCATACAGTGTATTTACAACTAAATTTGCAACCTCCCTGATATCCAATATCGTAATTATTTTCTGTTTTAAAATATTTAATTCAGTTCTGATTCTTGAATAATTTCTTAACAAAAATCTCTCAATGTATTTTGATATTATTGAATTTATTTTCTTAAAAGAAATAGCTGAAAAAATTATTGTAAAAAAAAGCACGAGGTACATATTGTCAATTTTTTGAAAACTAATATTAAATAAATTTACCGCTAAATTTATCAATAAAAATACCACGCCGAATAAAAAAAATGAGGAGATAATGAAAATTATAAAATTCACACACACCTCTCTAGCTGTAATCTTGTATAAACTTTTCATATATTATATAACTTTGGTCTTTTATATTATCGGCAGGTTTTGATTTATCGTTTAACCTTTTTTTGAAAGGTATCTTCCCTTATTTCAATAACTTGCAAATACTTAACCCGTCACTTTAGCGCCTTTATGCACTTAGGGCATATAGTGGGGTGTTCTTTGTCTAGACCGACCTGTTCCGAATAATTCCAACACCTCTCACATTTTTCACCCCTGGCCTTTGACACTTCAATACTATACAAAGCTTTATTATCAACGTCCGTGACCGTATTTTCTTTATCGCCCTTAAACTTATCTTGAGATATTTTCTGTAAATCAACCTGAGATACAATTAAAACTAACGGAAGTTTATCATATTTTGCTACAATAAATAAAATAAATTAAAAAGAGATT
>CAZLCT010000099.1:0-8848 GCA_964558015.1 uncultured bacterium
GCCTGGAGCATGAGTAGTCGCTTTAATTTAGCAGTTCTGTCATTAAGCATTATTAATAGCTTCTCATCCTCATTCTGAGCAAAGCATAATCTAATATTTTTGTTAGCTTCTAAAACTTCCCTCAACATCTTGCCCATGTCAATGGATGAGTACTTGGTGTTGTAGGTTTGAAAATTGATCATGTTTGGATATGAATCAAGTGGAATATTTTTTTGACGTGCCTGACTAATAAGAAAAGGAACTATTTCGTCCTGGGATGTTTGTTTTGTATCTGGACCATAGCATAGGGCATAGGGCATAGCGCATGGCATCGTGCTTTTATCTTTTACGCTTTGCTCTTTGCTCTCTTCGCTTTTCGCTTTGCTCTTTACGCTATGCTCTTTGCGCTCTGCGCCTTGCTCGCTTAATTGCTCCACCAGCTTCTCTATCTCCCCCTCCAAAGCATTAAAATCAATACTTTGAAATACAGAAAATGCCTCCTGAAACTGCATAAGTGAAACATAAGGCCACATTTCAATACCTAACGATTCAAGTGTGGCATAAAGATATCCAATGTAATCCATTAATGAAATTTTATCGGATTCATATTCGCAGGCTCTCTCATCAAAATTTTGCAGGCTTCTGCTATAAATTTCACTTCTAAGTTTGGCTAATTCCTCTTCTATTTTTTTTATTTTCTCTTCCAGTTCATCCTGAGCCGAGGCAATTTCATAAAATGCTTTAAAATCCTCTTTGAACAAATCCTTATCTTCAAGGCCCATAAGGGTAAAATCCTGATCAGAGATAATGGATGCATATTCTGAGCCTATGAATTTCCCTTGTTTTAAAAATTCACGCCCAACCTTTTCCCGAGCAGTTTTAAAAGGATATTTTCGAAGTTCTTTTAGGTCATATTCGTGTGTAGCTCCCTCTATCCCGACAAATGGTACAGAGGTCAGATGTCGGAGGTCAGATGTCGGACATCTGTCTTCTGAACTCTGACTTCTGACTTCCGATTTCCGACTTCCGACTTCCGACTTCTGTCTTCCGACTTCTGTCTTCCCAATCTGCTCCAGGAGCGCACAAATAATCCTTGCCAGATTCTCCTGTGCCTGTGCATTAGTATGAGCGTCCTGTATGTGAATTATTATCCTATCGTCCCTCGTCCTTCGCCTTTCGTCCTTCGCCTTTCGTTCCTCGTCCCTCATCCTTACTCCCCGCCTGTCAAAGCGAAGCGGCGGGCAGGCTTTCTCTCTACTCTCTACTCGCTCCTCGCTACTTCCTCCCTTATACCTCTGTATCACTTTACCGTACTCTTCAGGTACATTGATTGTATACACGGGTGATGACAGAACGATATTGCTCGTAAAAAGCAATGTAACGATTACTGAAGTAATTGATTTGGATATTTTTGTTTTCATTTTTTTATTTTTTGACATGATTTACAGGATAAAATTTATAATCCACAGAGACCACAGAGATTTTTTAAATTTTCGCTCGAATAAATGTAAATCCTTCGACTTTGCTCAAAATTGTAATCCTGTCGAATCATTAGGACGCAGATAAACGCAGATGGGTTTTATGTAATAGATTTTTTTTGTCATTGCGAGGAGCGTAAGCGACGAAGCAATCCCTTAACTTGAGATTGCTTCCCTCCTTCGCCAAGGCTTCGGAGGGCAAGGCCCTACGTAGCTTTAGCGCAGTAGGCGCCCTTCGGGCTCGCAATGACATCAAAGACAAACATTCTCAAAAATTCGTCTGCGTTAGATCTGCGACAATTTGCGTCCAAATAATAATTTTCTCTGTTTTCTCTGTGCCCTCTGTGGCAAATATTTTTTAAACGAACAAAACTTTAACCTCTTATCCGCCGTCGCCCATATCCTGCATTTCCAAGTAGCAGGCTTTGGCGGATTATTTTCGCACACATGATTTATCTCGTGCTTCGCACTCTGTAAATCATGTACTCAAATAAAATAAGGCTCACAATACATGATAATTTTTATCGTGTACGGTGAGCCCAGCCGACCGCCTTTGGCGGTCCTGAAAACTTTGCGTACCAGCCTCACGACTGGCTTGCCTTTTTCGGAAATAATATATAAGTCTTATTTATTTTAGACTTTATTAAAGTATTGTCAAAAGTGTACCATACAAAACTATATATTTCAATACAATGATGTAAGTATAATTAAATAAATAAGATAGGATAATGGGACTAGAATTTTGAAGGAAAATGTTAGCTTTTTAGCTTCTTAGCTGCCTAGCTGCTTAGCTTTTTTTAAAAAAAGAACTCAAAGCTAAAAGCCAAGAAGCTGAGAAGCTAATAAGCTGAATTCTTACCGATTACGCCGCGGTCACAAACAATGCCTTCTGCTTTATTTTATCGACTATTTTTCTCAAGGCTTCTTCACGGTCTTGAGGAAAATAACCTAATCCGGGAAATAACTCCATAACATTTACTACTATTGGTTCGGCCGCACCCTGGGCTACCCATTCAGATATTGCAGCCAACCGTATAATTTCAGGAAAAACTACGGCTATCATACGTGCCCGTGCTTCTTCATCAGTCTTTCCTTTTTCACCTAAAAGAATAGTAACCATTACATTAATATCATCAGGGCATTCTCTCTCACCCATATAAAAGACAAAATCATTCTCTGTTTCACTAGGGCTTTCGGTTTGGAGTCTTTCACGATATTCATTTAAAGTTAAAACCATAATATTATATTCTGCCATTCTTCTCTTGAATTCTCTCTTCTCCCAGTCCTCCAAAGCATTATCCATGACCCATACTTCATTTTTCCCATCTATTATCTTTTGAAATTTCTTCTCCTGCATACTGTAGAAACTATACCTTTTCTTAAATTCATCCTCACCCGCTTCAAAAGATTCTCCTTCTTTTCTATAAGATTCTATTAAAATGTTATAGAGTGAACTTTCAGTTATACGGCGGTACATATTAATCATCTTTTTTGCCTGATCCCCGATATCCAACTCTAAACTAATAAGACGCTCAACTTCTTGTATTAAACCTTCCATCTCTTTATTTGCTGCCTCATCTTCTCCAAGCGCGTTCCATTTTACATAAAAAGCCTTAACCGCGTTTCTCCACAAATCAAGCACCTCTTCCATGGCAAGTGAAAACGCACGGTCAATATCCTTCTCTTCCATCAATACTTTACCCACGACTTTAGGAAGTAGTATCTTTTTCATAAGGCCTGAGAAAAGCCTTAACATCTTTTTCTGATCCGGCGTAACTTCTTTATCTTCTATTAAAAGCTCTATAAGCTCCTCTTTCTCAACTAACAATTTATCCGTTAAAACCTGGGTTACCTCTTCACTGCTCACCCCCTTTTTACTATTCATCAAAACAAGCACCCCCTCAGCAATGGAATTAAGCATATCACCGTATTCTCCCTGTACCACTTCCGTGGCATATTCACTGTGATATGCAATAGTATTTGCCAGGATAAATTCAAGCAGGTCACGCTGTATCATATTGGCCACACTCATAACCCCCAACATCAATCCTTTTGAATAATCTATGGTCTGATAATATGAAGCAGCAGATTGCATAAAATTCCAATCACGCAGCATTGTGGCATCAATAGAAAGAGTCCTGTTTTCCATATCAATAGTCTTCAACGATTGTATCGTAATCATATCAAGATCAGTAATAATAACAGTATCTATGACTACATCCCCATGACCATCTAATATACGGCTGATTAGACCGGCTAAAGCTAGAAGCTTATGTGAAAGCACCTCTTCTCCCTTTACGAGAGCTGTATCAGTTTCTATTTTAAATAGAATGCCACCTATTTTAATCTCATTACGTTTTTGAATAATATTCTCTATTAATTCATATAAATTCTGAGTATCAGTATCATTTGCCATTCTTTTAGCATATACGAGATGTGAAGCCACTTGTCCAATACCGTCAAAAACAGCATTCATAGAAACAGGATCAATTATTCCCAACGGTGCATCAGTATTGATACTATCTACCGCAATTATTAAGTCTCTGATTCCGTCAATTTGTTCACCGCTCAACGGTATGAGCCGAGAAAGTGCTGCTTGTTTTAATGACTGGTTAAACATACCTTCTCTTACATTCTCATATAAATCAAGAAGTGTTCCAGGCAAAGACTCAAACGTCCCTTCAATGTCTAATAAATCTAATTGCTCTGTGACAAGAGTTTCCGCACCCTTATCCAAAACACCTGAGATAGATTGCTTTATTTTGTCCTCACGGTCCTCATACATTTTACCTGCAGTATCTCCCGCTATTTTAACCTGCTCGGATAAAAGCTCTAAATCTAATCCTTTATTATCTATCAAACTCTGAAGCTGATATATAATTTCGTCTATGGCAGACATTAGTGACGCATTTAAATCCTCAATTCCACTCATGCCTGCGGCTGAAAAAATATTTGAAAAAGCTTTTAACTGTGCTACTGAACCAGCTTGATTAAATTGCGTTAACGTGCCTTGTGATATTTCAGCATTAAGCGCTGTCAATGTTTGTATCAATACCCCGAGTGCCTGCTCTTCCATTGCAAGGCCTGATAATAATGAAGCTCCGGTCATAGAATCAAAACCTGCTTTGGAAGAATCTGCCATTCTTTCCGCTGAGTTAGAAGCATCCGCAAGTTCTGATGCTGCTAATGCCTTTGCAAGAACCTGAGCAACAGTCACAGCATCAGATGAAGAACTTACTAATGCCTCCTGCGCAGCCTTTGATAAATCAAGAGCCTCCTGAGTACCGCTTGAAGCTGACGAGCAAGCTGCAGCACGGCTTAAGCATGCATATGCAACTGCGCTTGCAAATGAAGCAACACTTGTGGCACTAAGTATGGAACTTGCAAGCCCATTAGCATCAGGAGAAGAAGGTGTGACTGTTTTTAAACTACTTGATGCCTTCTCAGTTGAATATTCCGCAATACTTGCCGCATTAAGAGCAGTATCAGCAGAAAACTTTGAAAAACTTGCTGACAAAAGGTCCAGTGCTGATTGAGTCCGTGCAACATCTACGTTGATATTATTTACCGCATTTAGAATATCTTCATTGCCGCTCATCTTAACAGTATCAATACTTTCTGCTGCACCAGAAGCAAGCACTCCTAAAGCAGATACTGCATTATCATATGAATTGTTTAAGGGGCCTAAAAAATCCACTATATTTTTTATATCCTGAGCTTTTAGATTAAGCTCAGTAATATCTTCAAAAACTGCTCCGATACCTATTACGTCCGCTATTACCGTATTTATTCCGTTGATTGCATCATTCATTTGATTAAGTGCATTTACAGTATCACTTACAGCAGCATTAATATTATTCAGTGTATTTATTACATCAGTACTGTTTGCAATATCTACACCCGGGCTGTTAACTAATATATCTGTATTAACAACACTCATCTTTACATTATTTATCATATCAACAACAGAATTTGCCATATTATTCATTGCATTTATTGAATCCATAAGAAGCCGTGCATTAGTCAATACTGTGCCGTCCGGAAATAAAACCGTTCTTGGCGGAAATTCACCGTCGCGTATAAATTCACCTGGTAATGTATAAATAGGAAGTTTTTGACCGCCTGGCGTTGTTCCTTGCTGAATTCTTGTTTGTAAATCCGTATCTGTCTGAGTCTGTTTTGCATCAGATGGAGTAATTGCTTCCTGCTTGGCATCAGGAGTTGTACGTGTGGTTTCACCCTTTGCTTGCTGTTCCAGTTCGGTTTGAGGTGTTTCTGAAATAGTTACTAATGGTGGTTCAACATCTAAAGCTTCTTCACTCAAAATATTATAATTAGTATCAGTTGCAGCACCCTTCTCCCAAAACATACTATCTGATTCATCTTTTGCTATACCTTCTTTTGCTTTGCGTATTTTTGATTCAATTTCTGTTTTTCTTTCTTCCTGTTCTTTAAGTAATTCTTCTATATCTCCTTTATCTCCTACTGTCTTCAATAATTCTTTTAACCTTTTTATTTGCATACTAATTTCTTCTAACTCTTCCTCAAATTCTTGAAGTCGATCTTCAGAAATTTCTTCTTCTTCACTTTTATCCAATATTTCTGATTTATCTTTTTCTTCTGCATCCACAGTAACTTTAGTAATGACATCACCCTCCCCAACAGGAACGCCCAGGAGCTCGTAAAATGTCTTGTCCATGGTTTTAAGAAATTCACCAAATTTTTTACCGATGTCTTTTGTATCACTGACAATTTCGATGATTTCATTATTTAATTCTCCAACCAATTGCTCTGCATTTATGTTGGGATGAGCCCTTACAACGGTTTGTACCATCACTCTAACGTTTCCCGCCTTTTTTATGAGTTCTTCTCTATCTGCCAATATGGTTTCTGCAATTTCAATATCAAGTTCCGGTGTCTCATTTATCTTTTTATAAATCTCATCAACTATATTCTCTGTCTCCTGCATAGTACGCATAGACCCGTCTTTATTTACTACTAAAAGTATCATAAGAGCAACATCTAAACGGTCGAAAACTACTGCTTTATCTTTTAAAAATTCGATAAAACCTTCATCACCAGATGTAATAACTCCAGCATCATAAAATGCCTTAACCGAAGCCTGGAACCTGCTGAACTGAAAGTGACTGGTAAAAAGCGGATCAAACGGCACGACATTTCCCATTACCCTGTCCATAAAAGCAACGTCTTCAACCATCCTGTCTATCTGAGGAGTAACAGTTACATATGATATGTCCTGCTCCTGCATCATACGCGTGAGGCCTTCTGAATGATATCCACCTGCTACCATAACTCCGATTTCCTGACCCTTCTCATCCATGTGTTTAATCAGGTTATCGAGCATTGCCCCGTCCCTCTTATCCGCCAGATTATAGAACTTATCCACCTCATCCAAAATCCCCAGCCTCCCTGCATCATGACCGGTTGCACCACCTCGTTCTTCTTCGCTAAAGCTACGAAGGAACTCGCCCTCCGAAGGCTTGCCGAAGGAGGGTAGGTGGTGCAACCTGACTGACACCGCATGCTTTTGTGCTAGAGCATTAACTTCCTGCGTTATTTTATCTAAAGAATACTTATCTTTGTTTTCCCTGAATTCCTTTACATCTTCTTTAAGAGCTTTAAGTGATACAAGGGTTTTTAGATTTGTTATCCTTCTTGAAAGGTCAACAAGTAATTTTTCATCCTGTGTCTTTGCCAGTAATACCCGGATTTCATTATTCGCACGTAAAACCTCACGCATAAACGCGCCCATATTAACAAGTGCGTATTTATTCCAGTATTTAAGTGCTCGTGAAGTATTATAAAATACATTTATTTCTATGCCTTCTTTTGCTGCCAGGCCGCAAAGATAAATCACAATATCCTTCTTACTCAGCTGGCCGTCTTTGTATTTTTTATAATATCTTTTAAGGTCTTTACTTGTAGTAGTTAGTGGTTTACTGTTAGTGGTTAGGGGTACTTCTGTATCTTCTTCCATTAACTTTTCAGCCAAATGTTCTATTTCCTCATCAAGTATCTGGTAATCGATTGACCTTTCAATTATAAACGCCTCTTTAAACTGAAGAAGGTTTACATATTGAATAAGGTCTATTTCCATCTCATCTATCTTTTCATATAAATCAACTAAAAAATCTAAAAGAACAGTTTGGTCTTTTTCGTAGCGGCCGGCTTTTGTGTCGAAATCTTTAAGCTCTTGGTTAAGCACTTTGTTTTTAAGCATTTTAATCTGCTCTTCTAATACATTTACCTCATGTTCAAGCTCTCCGCATTTCTGTGATACAGTGTAAAACGCGCGGAAGTCTTCCATGAAAAGTTCAGGGTCTTCAAGCCCGAAAAGGTTAAAATCATCCTGTGCAATAATCGAGGCAAGCTCACCCGCAATAAGTTTTCCTTCTTTAACAAACTCAAGCCCCACTATTTCTTTTGCATCCTGCACAGGGTAATCTCTTAATTCCTTAAGGTCATAAGTACCCATTGCACCCTCTAAACCTACGAATGGCACAGAGGTCAGATGTCGGAGGTCAGATGCTAGTCCTGAGCTCTGCCGAAGGGTCAGACTTCCGTCTTCTGCCCTCCGATTTCCGACTTCCGACTTCCGCCCTCTGTCCTCTGACTTCTGACTTCCGACTTCTGTCTTCGTAATCCGTGTTAACTGCGGCAAGAGCGAACAAATAATCTTCGCTATATTAAACTGCGCGTCTGAATTAAGATGCGCATCCTGTATGTGAATTATAATTTTCTCATGCATCTTTGCATTCGACGCAGATGAGTCAATCCGTTCTTTATTTATTACGCTATGCGCCATGCCCTCTGCTCTATGCACTGTTTGTCTTTGATCCCCGCCTGCCCGGGCAGGTCTACTTCCTCCCTTATACCGTTGGGTTATTTTTCCGTATTTTTCCGGGACTTTAATTTTATACACAGACGGCGGTGCAGACCACACTATGGTAGTGAGAAAAAATATATTGCTCATACAAAGGAGAGTGTTTAACTAAAAAATATTAATTATTCATTTTTATCTATCAGCATTGATTAAATGATAATACACCACATTATTTTTAATTCTTCTTCCCGACAGAATTCTGAATAGGGCAAATGATGCCCGATGTAGATTTGAAATCCTAAAAGGAAATAGCGTAAAATATTCTTTAAGGAAAACTTTTGACCTTTTTTCTTGCATTGCATGTCGATTTTGGATAAAAAAATTCGTAAGGTTCCACAAGTTATAAAGCAATAGGGCAATTATAAAATAAACATTCCTAACATCGAGAATTTTACCTGTATAATAGGTTATAAAGGGATTACCTTCATGATAAGTTACCTCGATCTGCTAACTATTTCCGTATCGCTTCTTATTTTATAAAATTTAT
>CAZLCT010000100.1:0-8785 GCA_964558015.1 uncultured bacterium
CATATCATCTTTTTTATATATTTCGGTTGAAACTTTCTTAAAGCTCATTATACTCTCTTCATCTAATAAAAGTTCTTCATCCTCATCCTTATTAAGAGGTAATATATCTTCAGCCTCACACATAACATAATATTTATCGCTTAGTGTAATATTATCATTTTTAAACTCTTCTTTTCGCCCTGTTATTATTTCCTCTTCCGCCAACTCAGGCATAGCAAATAAATTAAACATAATATCGGATGTTATTAAACGAGCTTCAAAATAATCCCGTGACCGTTTTGTTACGGAAATAATATGCTGGAAGGCCTGAAGTGTAGTTGTTATGCCAATTGATAAAACAAGTATAGATAATAAAACTTCGAATAGTAAAATCCCTTTTTTATCCATTAATTTAAAAGGTAACTTATATCTTTTCATATATTTATAAATGGCTTATTCTTCATACATAACTTTAAATCCATGAATAAATCCCTTAAGAACAAACGAAACCGTATTGTCATTGCTGTGTTTAATTGTAATGGTAGAAGCCGTTGAGGAACCATCCGGGAAAAAATAAATTTCATCTGCAGTAATGTTTGATAAATCTACCCTTTGTGGTAAAAAAAGTGTTGAACCCGCTTTACCCGAAACATTTTCAAATTCACTATTACCATTAACAGTTTTCTTTTGTGATAAAGAAAAACTCTTTGCTGTTCTATCAATATTTAAACGATAAATATTTTTATTGAGAATTGCACTATAAGATGCGAAACGGATTAGTTTCTCTATTTTATTTGCCGTACTATGAAATTCATAATCAAAAAAAAGAATACCCACACGTGGAATAACAAGTCCTACAAAAATGCTCAATAAAACTAAAACGAGCAATATTTCTATTAAGGTAAACCCCGTTAGAGAGCATTTCCTAAATTTCTTTCTTAATACTGCCATAAATGATCACCTGCTAGTACATCTCTAATTTAAAACTCTTTTTAATACAGTTCTCTAACGGGATAAACCCCTTTAGAGAGCGTTTCCTAAGTTGCTTTCTTATTGCTGCCATGGAATGATAACCTTTTTTCTCCAGGTGAATTTCTTAAACGGCGTGAATTTTTCTTTGATATCATAATAGCTAAGAAGCAGTATTCCAATTCGTCACATCATCCGATGTTCCTTCTTGACCATCAGGTCCAGAAGAACTTAAATCATATGTTGATGAATTATGAACTCCAGGAAATTTATAAAGGTAAGGATTGGCCCATGGGTCTTTAGGTATTCCCTTTTTTACATAAGGCCCTCGCCAATTTTTAACTGTTCCCGGATCCTGCACTAAATCTTCTATCTTCTCAGGATATTTTCCATTATCAAGTTCATATAAATCAAGAGCAGCGGCAAGACCGCCATTAATATCTGCTACTGCCGCCTGCCGGCGAGCTTCTTCTCCTCTACCGACAATGTTGGGTACAACTAATCCGGCTAAAATACCAATGATAATGACTACTAATAAAATTTCAATCAGGGTAAATCCCGCCCTTTCTATTCCCTTAGTAGTCAGAAAGGGCGGGATAAACCCAGCTCTTTCTTTACCTTTAGTAGTCAAAAAAGGCTGGAAAAATCCTAAAATAGCCAAGCTTTTTTTCATATTGTTCTCCAATTTACATATATATTATTACAAATAGAAACTTTTTCTCTATTTTCCGTAAATATAAAAACAGAAAGCTCTAATTTAATTATTTTGAGTCTATTGTCAATACTACCAATTAATTCATTGAACAAAAACATTAATTTGAAATATAGGTAACAACATGCTAATAACAATTATGCCTACAACCGAACCAATTATTAGTACTAATACAGGCTCTATTAAAGTTGTTATAACTTTTATATAACCATCAATGTCTTTCTCATATGCATGAGCTATACGCATAAGTGACCTATCTAACGAGCCGGTCTCTTCGCCTGTCGTAACTATACTAATAAGAAATGGAGGAAAATTACTCTTATTTCTCATAGCTTCATGTAAGGTAGTACCCTTCTCAACCTGTTCTCGAATATCCCTTATGTCTTCTTTTAAGCTACTGCTACGCAGAATGTTTCTTGCCACATCTAACGATTCTAAAATCGAAACTCCGCTTCCAAAAAGTAATCCTAAACTACGAACAAAACGTGTTATCTCTTCCTTTTGAATAAGACGGCCCCACAGGGGTATTTTAATAATTATTTTATCGAAAAATACACTGCTCAATCTTCCTCCACTTATCTGCCGATTGATAATTATGTATATCAAAACTATTATAATTCCTAAAACCCACCAAAATTTATTAAGAAACATGCTTGTTTGTATAACAATAACTGTAATGAACGGTAAGCCTTTTCCCAAATCACTATACATCATTTCTAATCTAGGAATAACAAAGGTAAGAATTGCTACAACCGTCCCAATACCACATAAAGCAATTAGTATTGGGTATGCAAAAGCCTGTTTTATTCGGCTCCTAAAATCGTATTCTTTTTCATAAACCTGAGCAAGTTGGGTTAATATACTCTCAAGATTCCCGCTAGCTTCCCCTGCCCTAACCATATTAACATAAAAGGAACCGAATATTTTCGTATGAATAGCCAAACTTTCAGAAAAGCTCATTCCCTCTCTCACATTCTTTTTTATATCAACTAAAATATCTTTTAATGAATCATGCTCAATTTGTTCAACAATAGTATCTAATGACTTATGAAGCTGAAGCCCTGAGGCCAATAACTCAACTAATTGGTAAGTAAAAGTATAAATATCTTTAACGCTTATCTTTTTAAATTTAAAGAAAAAACTCTTTCTATTAGAACTACTCTTATTCAAAAGGTTAATCGAAAGAGGAACGATCCCACGGGCCGAAAGATGTGCTACAGCAGAAGACTCATTATCAGCCTCAATAGTTCCCTTTACTATTTTTACCGGTCCTTCTTTTGCTTGATATTCATATATCGGCATATAATTCCTTCATATAATATTGTTCTATTCTTATATAATAAATAGAGTTATTTTTTATCTGTGTGGTTCCGCCTCTTCTTTTACAGATTCGCTAATCCATTTGAAATAAGGCTCATGTCCTTGTAATATTGGCACTGCTATTATTTCAGGAACTTCATAAGAATGAATTTTTTTTATAATTGATTCAACACGATTAAAACACGTTTGTTCAGTTTTAGCAATTAATAAAGTCTCTTTTGCATTATTAATGCTACCACGCCACCAAAAATGGGATGAAACTCCTTGTATTAGATTAGTACATGCAACTACTTTATCATCAAGTAATATTTTTGATATCTTGCGTGCTTCATCAATATTAGAAAATGTTGCAAATACCATAATATAATTCATATATTTATCAATATAATTTTTGCATGTGAGAGGAAAATATATTAAATTAAAGTTTTTACTGGAGTTTTACTTCGTAATCAGTCTCACTTTTAACCACATTTACGTGTCCTTCGCGTGCCAGCCATCCAAGACTCATCAATATTAAATCCTTAGGTGCATCAATCTCCTTTAAAACTTCCTTTAATATTGTAGGTGACTTTTTATCTAAAACACGCCAAATTTCCCCAGCAGTAATACCAATTTCAGTTATCATTTCTACCTCCTTGTATAATAAAATTTCAAACAATTACATACATTAATCCGCCTTAGTACGAATATCAATTTCTTGAATATTATGTCTTCGTGCATAATCCCATACTTTAATAACAGTCCCGAAAGGAGCCTCTTTATCAGCAACAATAGATATCTTACCTTTTTTCATAGATTTAAATATTTTATTCAAGTCACTAAAATCTATAGCTTTATCGTCAAAAAATAAATCACTCTGTTCATTAATTGTTATAGTGACTAGATTTCTACTTGACGCTTTTGCTGTATGGGCATGAGGTAAATTAACTTTTATATTAGTGGAATAAACAAAACGTGAGGCAAGCATAAAAAATATAATCAATAAAAAAACAACATCAATAAGAGGAGTTATGTCAGGCCGCAAATGAGCTCTTTTTATATCATAATGGAATTTCATATTCTATTGTTTACACCGTTTAGCATAGATTTTTCAAAACAGATTATAAATATATCTGCAATAATTCATATGTTAAATCCATCGCTATCCGTATGTTTCTATGAAACAAATGATAAAACTTTTGTTGCAGCTTTTTCCATATCGTGTTTTATCGTTTGAACTCTATGGAATACATAATTATATGCTACAACTGTAGGAATAGCAACGGCAAGTCCCAATGCCGTAGTAATAAGTGCCATCCAAATTCCCTGAGCGAGGTCTCCAGGTGATGCTAAACCAGTAGCTTGAGACTTCTCTTGAATAACCTGAAAAGCTTTAATCATTCCATTAACGGTTCCTAATAAACCTAAAAGAGGGGCTATATGGGCAACAGTTGATAATATACTTAATCCTGCCTCTAAATTAGGGAATTCATGTAATGCCGCTTCCTCTAAATAAACTGTTAATTTCTCTCGAGTCATATCTAAATGAGTAAGGCCGGCTTTAACAACACGTGAAACAGGTGAATTAAAACGTTCACATAAATTACAAGCTTCGGAAATGTTATCCTCAATTACCAACTGTTCCACTTCTTTTAAAAATACATCAGTATTTATAGTGGAACTGTGCAGCTTAATCAAACGTTCAATAAAACTACTTAAAGCAAATATTGAACATAAAAGAATTAAATAAACTAAAAAACCACCTTTAGTTATTATGGTCACTATACCCATATTACCTCATCTAAATTCATACCGATTTTACTTGAAAAACAAAATTATTATGCTTAAAAGGCAATCCTTAACCACTTTATTTTGATTTACTATAACAGATAAAATTTGAGTGTGCAAATAATTTTTCCCACATTATAATTACCATAATTCAATAATAATTACCTATAACTAATATTTTTCAAATTTCCATAAAAGCAGGCGTGGATATTTTCTTAAAAAATTAAAAGAGTACTTTTTTAAGATATCTACCAGTATAAGAATGTTTTATACGTGAAATATCCTCTGGTGTTCCATATCCAACAACTTCCCCTCCTGCTTCACCCCCCTCAGGTCCGAGATCAATTATATAATCAGCAATTTTAATAACATCCAAGTTATGCTCAATAACAACTATAGTATTTCCATTATCACGTAAGCTCAAGAGGGCATTCATCAAATTGTTAATATCATGAAAATGTAGGCCGGTTGTAGGCTCATCAAGCAGATAAAGTGTCTTTCCAGTAGATTTTTTAGAAAGTTCAGCAGCAATTTTTACCCTTTGAGCTTCTCCTCCTGATAAGGTAGTTGAAGGCTGTCCCAATTTCAAATAAGACAACCCTACTTTATCCATAATTTCAAGTTTTTCTCGAATCAAAGGAAAGGGTGAAAAAAAATCCAATGCTTCATGAACGGACATATCAAGTACTTCACTAATATTTTTGCCCTTATATCTAACATCAAGAGTTTGTTCATTATATCTTTTACCTCTGCAAATATCGCATACTACATATACATCAGGCAAAAAACTCATTTCCAATTTTTGAAATCCTGCTCCCTGGCACACCTCACATCTTCCACCTTTTAAGTTAAAACTAAAACGGCTCTGAGAAAACCCCCGAATTCTTGCTTCACTCATAGATGCAAACAATTTACGTATATGCACAAATATATCTACATAGGTAGCAGGATTGGAACGTGGAGTTCGTCCAATAGGAGATTGGTCAATCTCAATTATTTTATCTATTTTCTCATCACCATTAATAAGACTATGTGCTCCAACTTTATAATCAGTTTTCCACCGTTTATTATGCAATGCCGGATACAAAGTATCATGAATCAAAGTACTTTTCCCTGATCCGGAGACTCCGGTAATACATGTAAATAGGCCTAAAGGTATTTTCACATCAATATTTTTTAAATTATGTTCCGATGCTTTTTTTATTATTATGCATTCCACACCTTTATATGATTTACGTTTCTTGGGGATTTGTATTTTTACTTCATGCCGCAGGTACTTTCCAGTAAGAGACCGTTTATATTTTAAAAATGATTTAATAGCTCCCCGCCCCATAATAGCCCCACCTTCATTACCGGCACCAGGACCTAGATCAATTATATAATCTGCTCTGCGTATTGTCTCCTCGTCATGCTCAACAACAATAATGGTATTATTAAGATCACGTAATTTTATAAGTGCTTGAAGCAATTTATGATTGTCACGAGGATGAAGCCCAATAGTAGGTTCGTCTAAAATATATAATACACCGGAAAGACCTATGCCTATCTGTGAACCTAACTTTATCCTTTGTAGTTCACCGCCACCTAAGGTGGAAACAGGTCTGTCCAAGCTCAGGTAATCAACCCCTATATTAACTAAAAAAGTCAATCGTTCTCTTATTTCTTTTAATATGGATTCGGCTATTTGATTTTTTGAGGAGACCAAACGTAAGGATGAAAAAAAATCATTAACCTTCCTTATAGGAAGAGTACATAATTCAGTAATATTTACATTGTTAATTTTTACACCCATAATCTCCGGCCTGAGACGAGTACCATTACATTGCGGGCAAATATCTTCATGTATAAATTTACGTAACTTGTTTTTAATATTTTCCGAAGATACTTTATTCATTTGTTCCCTTAATTCATCAAGCAACCCACAGACATCATCATTTCCCCAAAAAAAAGCATCTTTAACTTCATCAGATAAATCACAATACGGAGTATTGATACTAAATTTATAATATCTAACAAGTTCCATTACTAAGTCTTCAATAAAATATTTATTATACAAAAAGAAAATCTCTTTATTTAATGCCCCTTTTAGTAAAGGCTTACTGGAATCCTTAATAACCAAAGTTGATAGTATCTTAGATACCTTTCCCAAGCCATGGCAATGAGTACATGCACCATAAGGACTATTAAAAGAAAACATATTAGGGGTTAACTCGCTGTAACTGATATTACAGTGAGAACAGCTCATCTTTTCTGAAAATACCGATTCTTTTTTTGTCTTTTCATTCTGAATACTGCAAACGCCATTTCCCATTTTTAGAGCGGTTGATATAGAATCATAAATACGCTTCTCTCCCCTCTTCTCAACTAAAACACGATCAACAACAATATCAATATCGTGACGTTTTGTTTTTTTAAATATCGGGATAAGACCGGATTTATCAGTGCCCAAATTGAATACATTTCCGTCAACGCGAATCTTGGTAAATCCTTTTTTCTTTACAGACTGAATTATATTTTTAAATTCTCCTTTTCTCCCCTTTATTAAAGGAGCATAAATAGAAACAGGAAAATTTCTCAAACGTTTCATAACGTCGACAAAAATTTCGTTACGGCTTTGGCTACCTATTTTTCTACCGCATTTATAACAAAAAGAATCTCCGACCTTAGAGTACAGAAGCCTTAAAAAATCATAAATTTCAGTTACTGTGCCTACTGTAGAACGAGGGTTTTTACTTATCTGGCGCTGCTCTATTGAAATAGTAGGTGAAAGTCCAGAAATGTAATCAACATCCGCTTTCTGCATTTTTGTTATAAACTGGCGGGCATATGAAGAAAGGCTTTCAAGATACCTTCGTTGACCTTCATTATAAATTGTGTCAAATGCCAAGGAAGATTTACCAGAACCTGAAGGTCCTGTAATAACAATAAAACTATTTCGTGGAATACGAAGGTTAATATTTTTTAAATTATGCTCACGGGCACCTTTGATGTTTATATAGTCCATAACCTTGTTTATAACAAAGCATAGCGCATAGAGAATAGCGCATGACGCGTAGTAAAAAAGTGTTGAATATTTTGTACTCTTTGCGCTTTGCGCTCTGCGCTTTGCATAGTTTATGTTCCAATTTTAATACGATTGAAAATTTTCTTAAGTAAAGCCTCTGCAGCAAGAATCGCAAGATAACTTGTTTTGGGGTTTGTGGGTGAAGGAACATTCTCGGTTATAGTCTGGATACGGCCAAAAGAACCTTCGGCAATAACCTGGTGCATATTTCGGGTATAATGCGGAGAGGTGACAATCTTAACTTTTGTCCTTTTAATACCTAAACTAGCAAGACTTAAGAGGGCAGCAACATTAACATTTTTAGGGAAATATTTAATAGCTTCCTCAGCATTGCCACAAAATACAACCGTCTCTTTTTTTATTTTATCGATATCTAATTTCTTGTGGGAAAAATATGGCGCACCACGAAGTCCTGCAATAGGCTTACGTGTCGTTAGTGAAACACTCCGTATACTGCTGCCACTGGCAGCTAATATACCATCAATACCGCACAAAGCCCCAGAAGGGAGATACAACATTCCTTTAGATTTTTTACCTAAATTCTTAAGAGTTTTTATTCCTTTTACAAGACCGCCAATGCTCATAACCAAAACATCTTTATTGTTTTTAAGGCATGAAGAAGCTACTTTAAATGAAATACTAGCTGAAGCTGCCTCGATTACAAAATCACTTTTTTTAATTAATTCTTCAATTGTAGAAATACGGCAGTCTGAATATTTATGTTTACGGGGGGATATTTTTTTCTTTAATAAACGAGCCTTTGCTTTATCTAAATCAGCAATATAGCAAACTTTAGCCGGTAGTTCTTTACTTTTTTGAATTTTAATAGCAAGATTACTGCCTATTGTTCCACAACCAATAATACCAACTTTGATTTGTTTCATAATAACTCCCAAACTATTATTTCGTATTGTCAAAAGCTATAATTTCAAAATCCAAACACCACAAATATTACCAAATAAATCTAAAATCAA
>CAZLCT010000101.1:0-8542 GCA_964558015.1 uncultured bacterium
TAAGAACTTAAGAACTTAAGAACTTAAGAACTAGGCAGACGTTGTCCGTAAGTTGTTTTTAATAAATGGCTTGGGAGTCAATAATCGCTATAATTTATTGGTTTGTAAGCTGTTGTTAAGAAATAGGATATATACAACGTCTATGGAAAATTAGAGGGTAAAACAAAAAGTTTGTAGTTTTTTATGAGTTAATCTGTAGATTAGAAAAAAAGAAAAAAGAGGGCACATTCCTTTTTTAATAAAATAAATGAGCAAGATTAGGGAAATAGGGCGCTGTCCCATATTTTTCTTGTGGAGGAATATAATTAAATGGACAAGAATGTAAGCAAGTTAAGTCATCATAAACTACATAAAAAGAAAGGGCTTATCGCTACTCCCTTTAATGATGGCTTACGCGATCAATTAAGCTTTAGTTCTTGGACTCAAGAAAGGATGCCTGATTATCTTTGGCTAGGACTAATACTAATGTATTACGGCAGAAATGAAGGCTTAAAGAGGGTTGCTAAAATATTTTCTAAAATTACAGAAGACGTAAAGAAAATAGATTTTCCAAGACTTTCAATAATTCTTTCTGCCAATGAAGAAGATAAACGTTCCATTTTTAAAATAATTAGTGAAAATATTGATAAACATATACTTTCGCCATTAACAGTTATTTATTTACCTTCAGATTATCCTATATTTAATGAGTATTTTAATGTTTTACAAATTTCGGTTGAAACTAGAATCAATCAACTTTCCGAAGCAATTAAGTTATATTATTTTCACCAGTCTCATGAAGCAACTGATTTGCGTTTTTTAGCAATATATTACCAATCTTTATTAAGAAAAATGCATTTTGCGAAATCGACAAAAGAATCAGCTGAAGCATTAGAAAAATATCCGAACATTGAACATAGTGATGAAAATATGCGGAGATATCGTCCAATGATTAGATGCATGGAAATAGTTACTTTTGGAGATGTTAATAATACATTCAATAACCACTTTTGGAGGAAAATCGGAATGATGACATCATGCAATCCTGTAGTGATAAAATTCGATGAAAATAAAGACAATTATGATAACTATTTTCATTGCTATCGAAAAATAATAAAATACCTCTTTTCTGCTAATAAAGGAAAATCATTTTCGGATGATAAATTTAGTGTAATCATTGGATTAATTAATTATGCTTTAAAAATATTCTACGAAATTAACCAGAATAAATTAGGAAATAGTATTCTGGGAAGACATGGTATCAGGACGATCATCGAAATATTTATAATGTTGAAATATTTGATTAAACATGAAAAAGAAAGACCAAATATATGGGAAGAATTTAAAATGTATGGTATTGGTAAATATAAGTTAGTATTGTTGAAAGCTCGAGAAAAAAATATTGATGAATCAACGCATTTTATACCACCAATTGTTGATGTGCTAGTTAATGAAATTAAATGGGAAGAATTTATTGATGTGGATTTAAAATATTTTGATGATCAAAATATTAGAAAAAAGAGCGAAGATGTTGGAGAAAAAGAATTATATGATATTTGCTATGATTATGATTCAAGCTTTGCACACGGATTATGGGGAGCAATTAGAGAGAGTTCAATGTTACATTGTGATAATCCAACTCATCAATATCATTCAGTTCCAGATACTGAGAATAATCAAAGACTTCCAGATGTCAAATCAGATTGTCTCAAAATTATGAATAAAATATTTTTATTTTTAACACAAATTTATGAAGTTCCAAAAAACTTGAAGGACGAATTAGGTGTTGAATAATGAATAGCTCTGAGTTTACATGTATCAGGAAAGCACAAAAAGAATACCAAGACATAATAAGGAATTACGAAGAATTGTTTCAACGATCTGAAATTCCGCTGAACGAAATTGGATTCTTTCTAGATGAGATTCAATGTTTCTGGTTGAAACGAATAGACATAATTACTTTTGAACTTGATGAATTAGTTGAAAGGCAAGACTGTTTTTTATTGTGTGGTGCTGTTTATCTTAATGTGTCAGATTGTGAGCACTATTATTTTAAATCTATGGGGAAATGTCATTTGTTGTTTGATCCATTCATTAAATTGGAAGAAGTTGTTAGAATCTCTGAGTCTAAAGCTGATTCTTCTTCTATTGTAAATTATTATAAAAAAATATATTACGATACAGTAAAGATACTCAATGACTATCAAAATTATTTTTATATTTTGCCACTCAGAGAGTTATCAATGGAAAATAGAGATTCACAATTGGATTTGCTTAATAAATTTTTTCTAAAATTCCTTTCAGGCATTTTTAAGATGGATATTGCTAGCAAAAAGGAATTTGATAAAAATTTTAATACATTTGAAGAAATAGAAAAGGCTTTAGATCCGTATACTCGTAAGCATTTAATATTTACTGATGTCGATGATTCAAAAATATCTTTAAGAGAAAAAATTGATCGTTATAGTAAAGTACAAATGGACTTTCTAGAAATAACTAAGGGTTGTTCAGAATCACAAATATTCTATGTTGCTACGTATTCTTGGGTATCACAAGTTGTTGATATTTTATTAAGATGTGTATATCTTGGGGTTAATCCCTATATTAGATTTGAAGTTACTTTTCATTATTTTGCATTAATTATGCATACTTTTATTGGTGATGAATACTTAAGAAATATAATTGAAAAGTCTATTATATTTTATATTTTTCGAAAAAGTGTGAGTGTGGAAAGATTGAATAAAATTGAATTTTCTGAGTATTGTTCAATCCTTAAGCACAAAGATATACTTAAGGATGTTCAAGAAAAGATAAAGAAACAAAAAATTAATATTTTTAAAGGAGGTGTAAAGAGAATAGCGAATATTATTAATGATGAGTTAGTTCAGTGTCTTGGTGAATCATGAAAATATTTTTTTCTTTTGTGATTTTGTAGACATTGTATGTAATTTCTTGGTGAGCGAAACACTAAGATTCAAATATTCCCGGCGGAATAATTGGGGTTGGAATAAAGAAATACATACAACGTCTATTTAAGGAAGAAATTTTTATTAAATAATAAAAACTAATGGGAGGCAATCGAATGAAATATGAAGATTTTATAAATAATTTAGAAATTCATCGTACAACATTGGGAAAAGGGAAAGGAGTTAGGTGTAACTTAACTTTATATATGTATCCTGATGGTCATAGTAATTTCTACTGTTTAGATGATAAAGGTTCATGGATTAAGTATAAGAATAAAGCTGTGTGTATGCCAACAAACGATAAGTTAGAGACTGTTGATGTTTTTATAGATATCATTAATAAGATGCACAAGAATGCTAAAAGGATGTAGTACTAAAAGACGTTGTCCGTAAGTCGTTTTTAATAAATTGGTTGGGAGTCAATAATCGCTATAAATTATTGGTTTGTAAGCTGTTGCATTAGCAACTTGAATCTACCGTCTGTGAGAATATAAATAAAGTAAAGAAAGATGATTTTAGTACGTAAAAAATCAATAGTACTAATTATATTTGTTCTATTTCTAATTTTATTATCTAATGTTGCCTATTGCGGTCTTTTTGAAAAAGATTTACGCAATATATGGTTGGGTAAAGGTGAGAAAGTATATCTGGGTACAGATTTTAAGATAGATAAGCAAGGTTTCGTTCGAGAATATGACTTGGAGCTAAATTACGATTCAGAATATACACTTGATCTTCTGTTTTGGCGTGATGATTTTTCTACGGTTAAAATAAATGTTGATGGCAGTCCCATTTTAACTTTTAATGGAATTATTCGAGTAAGCTTTTTAAATGATGGTGTTGTTGTAGGGCAGACTGATATTACAGAGTTTTGGGGACTTGGTGGAGATGACATTGGTAAGAAACATTATTGGAGTACAGGGCTTATGGCTTTTGATTTTCCAATTCTTGGAAAATATGTAAAAAATCTAAAAATCAGACTGGAGGTAGTCAAGGCTGATCCTTCTTGGAAAGATACTTTTCGAGTTAGGTGTGTTACTTTTCCTTATGACCACGCGAAAAGATTTCCCTTAGAACAAATTAATTTATCAAAATAAATAATTGACCGTTTATTTACAAAGCAAAAGGGGTCACACCCCTTTTTTGACTAATTAACTTACAGAAAGGAGGTATGTTAATGGCAATATTTCATAAAATGCCGGAACCACTGCTTAGAAAGACTCTCTATGAAATTTTACAGTCAGTTATGCCTAAAGATAAAAATAAAAGGAAGAAGGCAATAATTAACAAGTTACAGCAATAGAAATGTATTATAACTTTAGGGCTGTTTGGTTAAAGTTTCCAAATAGCCCTGAAGTAAGATTATACTTTTAAGTTATATGAAAAAGGAAATGACTAATTTATAGACGTTGTCCGTAACTTCTTGATAAACAAAACATTGCGATTCAAATATTCCCGGTGGAGTAATTGAGTTGTAGCTACTTCTAGAATAAAGAAATATATACAATGTCTATGAAAGGAAATGTGATTTTGCAGACGTTGTACGTAAGTCGTTTTTAATAAATTGGTTGGGAGTCAATAATCGCTATAATTTATTGATTTGTAAGCTGTTGTTAGGAAATATGATGTATACAACGTCTGTATACACTGTATACACTACTCATTTAAAAAGGAGTGAAGAGTATGAGAACAATATTTTTGGTAATGATTATAAGCTTGATTTCACTTTGTAGTATACCCCCTCACGCAGATGCACATTGTGAAATACCCTGCGGGATTTATGGTGACGAGGCACGTATAGACATGCTCAACGAACATATTACGACTATCGAGAAGTCTATGAAAGAAATTATAAGGCTTGAAGGAGAAGAAGGGCACAACGCGAACCAGCTCACCCGATGGATTATGAATAAGGAAGACCATGCTAATAAGTTTCAGGAGATTGTAACACAATATTTCATGACACAACGCATTAATGCGGGTGATGATGAGTACGAAAAAAAACTTACTTTCCTTCACCAGATGTTAGTGGGTGCCATGAAATGTAAACAAACCACGGACCTGGAGCATGTGAAGACACTGAGAAGTCTTGTCAAAGAGTTTAGCTCACTTTATTTTGAAAAGAAAATTGAAAAAGAGTAAGGGTCAGGTAGCGCCCGATAATATAGATCATAGGGAAGAAGGATTGAAGGATTAAGGGGCATCCGTCTTATCGAGTTGCGAGTTTCGGGTTACGGGCTACGAGTTGTAAAACATATAACCCGCAACCTGCAACACTTAACACGCGACTTACAATATTTGCCACGGAGAACACAGATAAACACCGAAGTCAGAAATCAGAAGGCGGAAGACAGAGGGTAGATTAAAAAATACGGACCTCTTACCTCTGAAATCCGACCTCCGACCTCTGACTTCTGACCTCTGTACCCTCCGTGTCCTCTGTGGCTAAATGTTTCCCAACGAGCTAAACGAGCAAACCAGCTTAACGAGATCAACGTCTATAAGATTTTTTTCACAGACTAAATTATGCCTATAAAAAAGAAAGAGAAGATACGTTATACAGTAGATGCGTACAACAGACTCGCCTATCGCGGCTCAGGGCGCAAGTCTAAACTCTCACAATTCAGGACTGTGCTTGACGGCCGGTGGAAACTTGATGCGGGAGGTGTGCTTACATATTCTATTACTCAACCTTCACAATCACGCCGCCTGAGTGATGTGAAGCTAAGCGGAAAATATTCTTTAAACTCAAATCACGATTTAGTTCTTACCTTAGATGGCTCACGTCGGCAGAAGAGCGGCGATAAGCTTACCATTAGAGGAGAAATCATTAATACTGATGCACACGAGATTGCGTTTTCCATTACTACAAAAGATAAAACAAGCGGGGAGAGTGTTTATATACTCAGTCTCAGGGGCTGGTGGCAGGCTGATGATTATAACCGCCTCTCATTCAGGGTTGAGAGGGAAAATGGAAGTACTGATACACTGACATTTCGCGGCACGTGGGATATAAACAAGCACCACCAACTCGTTTATACTTATAGAAAGAGAAATAATAAAAGAAAAAGTTTAAGGACTCACTACCTCACATTTAAAGGGCACTGGGATATTACTTCAAGGAACCGCATTACTTATAATCTTGATACTTCTTCTGATTCGGCATTTGGTTTCGGTGTGCGTTTTGCACGTTACGACGCAAGACGCCGCTCATTTATTTATTCCTTAGGCATTGGGGTAAAACCCTTAAGGCGACAGATAGTTCTCAAAGGTACATGGAAGGTGCATCAGGGCCTGAGGCTGGCATTTGAAATCAAATATGCTGAAGGCCGGGTACATGCTATAATGTTCGGAGCCGTATTCAGGCTTGCTTCTAAGACTGAGCTTGATGTCAAACTTACTACAACAGACGGACATGATCTTGGAATTGAAATTAAACTCAGCCGTTCCATATTTAACGGGAGGGGTGAAATTTTCCTGCGCGCTGAGGCAGACTCGGACGAGCAGGAGGTAGCAGCAGGGGTTGGTTTTCGTTTTTAAAAATAGATAAAGACACTGGTTGATTTTAATAAAGTTGAAGAGGAGTTATAAAAAAAATGGGAATATTCGATTTTGCAAAAGCAGTGATTAAAGACGTGAAGAAAGTTACGGCAAAACCTAAAAAGAAAAAAGTTGTGAGCAGGAGGAAGCAAAATAAAAAGACTAAAAAGAAAACGCCCAAGACGGCACAAAAGGGAAGAGCAAAAAAGCTTAAGAAAAGCCCACGAAAAACTCCTCAGCGAAAGAAACCATCCAAGCTCATCAAACCTCCCGTCAAAAGCAAGCAAGAGAAACAAATAGGCATTATTACTCACCACTTCGGAAAAATTTCGGTTGGTATTATTAAACTCACCGCCAGCCTTAAAGTGGGGGATAAGATTCATATCAAAGGGGCGCATGATGATTTCACTCAGGTCATCAAATCAATGCAGCTAAATCACAACGATATTGTGCATGCATCAAAGGGGAGTGAAATAGGAATAAAAGTAAAACAGCCCGTTCATGAGAATGATAGGGTGTATAAAGCGCAATAGCTGAAAGACACGGATACACACGGATTGGGAAACGCCCGCCTGCCAATGGAGGTTCGGGAAATGTTTACGGCGGGCAGGGATTAACACGGATATCTGAGCATCCGTGTGAATCAGTTCTTTAATCTGTGTATATCCGTGTTACCAACTCATCTATTTAACTTATCTTATATATAATTGTAAACAAAATGTCACATTTTGCCGTCTAAATATATGGTATAATGTGGCACTTTTTTATTTTTCTATTCGAAGGGTGTATTAACAGGATTTAATTAAAGTACTTATAATATGTTAGAGAAATTTATAGCTTATTTTGCAAAGCGTCATTTCGTGACGAATTTTTTCTTTCTCGCGGTTTTTATAGGCGGTGTTTTTGCATGGCAGCATACGAGTAAGGAAGAATTGCCTGACGTGACTTTTAATCATGTGCGGGTTTCTGTGAATTATGCAGGCGCTCCTGCCGAAGATGTTGAGTATTTCGTTACCGAACCATTAGAAGAAGTCTTAAGAGGTATAGACGGTGTGTATCGTGTTACCAGTAATACGAGCGTGGGCAAATGCTCAATATCCGTAGAACTTGAGCCCGATTATACCGACCTCACAGAGGCGTTGAACGAAATACGTAATGAAGTGCTTGATGTCGAGCTGCCGGAAGATATTATTGATGATCCTAATATCCGCATGTTTAAAACCACAAAAAAAGCTATTCTTGATGTAGCAATTATTAATACCGACGTACACCTGCTTGATTTAAAAACTAGGCAGGAACTCCAGACATATGCGCGTGCTCTTGAAGACCGGCTACTAAACCTTGCTGAAGTCAATAGCATAAACAAGCGCGGCTATCTTCAGGAAGAGATTCATATAAAAACAAATCCTGAAAAACTGATTGATTATGAAATCCCCTTTAACACGGTCAAGCAGGAGATTACCAATAATCACATTCGAAAGCCTGCCGGTACAATCGAGGCAAAAGAGGAACCAAAGGTCACACTTCTTTCTGAACTTAATACAGTGGAGAAATTAAAGAATGTTATTGTGCAGGGTGGATTCGAAGGAGGAGTCATACAACTTGATCAGGTTGCCGATGTGGTGGAAGGATTTGAGAAGAGTGAAAATATTATAAAGGTCAACGGACATGAGGCAATATTTTTTAGTGTGGTGAAAAACAGTTCGCACGGTATTCTTGAAGCGCTTGAGGCAGTGACCCGTGTAGTGGAAAAATTCAGGGAAAATCATCTTAAAGGAACTAATATCCAGGTCATTATGCTTGATGATGAATCTGTTGACATCAGAAACCGTTTATCCATTATCGGTACAAACGGGGTTATAGGATTTCTGCTTATTTTGATTACTCTTTTCATTTTTCTTAATATGCGTTCAGGCATATGGGTGGCAATGGGTATTCCTTTTTCTTTTTGTTTTACAATGATCTGTGCTTCCCTTATGGGGTATACGATAAACGGTATAACACTGGCCGCTGTAATAATTGTAATGGGAATGATCGTTGATGATGCTATAGTGGTG
>CAZLCT010000102.1:0-8523 GCA_964558015.1 uncultured bacterium
TCATCATTTGTTAAATTAAACCTATCTTTTATATCTAAAAATTCTTTAATTGTAGGCTCTAACCCTTTTTCAAACTTAAGAATATTAACAAGCCAATTATATGCTTTACCTATATTTAAGGCTTGGCCTAATGACATCCCGCTGTTATTTTTAACAAACGATGTGCGGCCTGTTAAATAATTAATAAATTTTGCATCTTGGGGATCAATAGAAATGTCATTAATGTATATATTTATAACCGCAAGTATTTCTTCTTGAGTTAATCCTTTACCATCAGTCATCTTATAGTCTTCTAAAATCTTTTTATAATCAGCGAAACTTAACTTAAATACAGGAGTAGATGGCATATTAGACATATTAAACTGACCACTATATATCATTTGTTGCAATTGTTTATTATATCCTTCCATTATACTTTTCTTTTTTTCATCAAGTTCATTTCTTAATTTCCAATAATTGACCAACTTTTGGTCATAATTGGCTAATGCATTTTCGAATTGTTTCTTTATCTGATTTTTCGAAGCATCTTCAGCATCTGCTTCGCCTTTCGCATTAATCAAATCCTGGGCATGATACAATATTCTTCCTATCTGCTTCATTTTTCTACGGTTAATAGTATTTCCATCAGCGATGTCTGCCTGAATTAAAAGGAGTAAATCTTTGAGCTTAGAATCGCTGGCTTCTACAAACAAGGACTGAAATGCATCATATAAAAACCCGCGGTAATTTCGCGAAAATAAAATAGGGGTTTTCAAAAGATATCTGTTCGGAATAATATTTTTACTAGATTTACTTGGTTTACCTTCTGAATCTTTTTGTTTGAAGAACTTATCTTTCAATAAAGGTATTTTTGAACCAATAAACTTAAAAGATTTAAACAAACCGTCTCGCGTATCTTTAAACAAAAATGTTAATATTCCTATCAAAGGATATGCGACCCATACAGTTAATCCAAAAAAATGCATTGCAATAAACGGCAATAAAGGAATGATAATACTGCTCACTTTTTTTATCTTTACGTTTATATTATTCTTTCTTTGTGTCTTAATATATTCATATACTCCTTGTACAATGTCCCTTCCAAGAAAAGCGCTTTTATTTTTATTTTCTTTTGCACGCTCAAGTTCATTATGCATACTCAAAAGTTCACTCATCTTCCACTTCCTCATATCAGGGAAGCGGACAGAGTATTCTTTAATGACTCTTTTGATATTTTCAATATCATCATACGACCTGCCAGATTTTGCTGCATAAAGATTGAGAGTATACGGGATGACTCCTGCCACTTCAGGAGGTGAAGTACCGTACGCCATCTTATCAAGATCTTCTAATGTAGGATCCTTCATTCGGCGCCGAGTAAAAAGGTTATTTATCATAAGGCTTACCTGACGGTCTAATGAACCGAACAATGATGCATAAAACAATCTGTGGTTTTTAATCCTGTCCCATTTGTGCTGATTTTTCTTAAAGAAAAAGTCATTCTTATCAAACGCCTCCTGTCTTTCCTGCCGAGATTTTTGTAGCTCAAACTGCTCTCTTTCTAAATAAATATTATTTTGAAGTGCCTTTGGTGCGTGTTCTTCACGTTCTGCAGCATTCTCTGAAAGTTTTATATGAAAAGGAGTTTTTCTGTCCCCTTTTAATACATCCTTGAGGTCTTCTTTAGTAACCACACCATCACCCGTCTTACGCAATACTTCGGTAGCGATAATTATATTATTAAATTCATGAGAAGCTCTTGCAAGGTCAACAAGATTATCTTCGTCATTAACAAGTTTTTCTCCAACATCCATAATAAATTCAGGTTCATCATCATACTTATTCCACGGCACATTCATAATTGCACCAAGTGTCATAAGATTCAAAATCACATTATCATCAGGCGGTTCACCTCCCGGGGCAGGAATGACTGATTTCTGAAGTGATTGAAAAATGGAATAAAATGCACGCCCCTTTTGTGTTAGATTACCGGTATAACTATTAACCATTTCCTCCCCGGAGACAATGGTATCCACTTTTGATAAAATATTTATAATACTCCTTATAATTCCTCTCTCATAAGCATCAAACTGGGTAAGCACCTCATCAAGTTTATCAGGAGTCTGCCTGGCCTCACGTGCCAAAGATAAAACCGTTTTATCATCAGCATCCATACCCTTAGACTGCAACACAGCTTTAATAACAGCTTCTAACGGTTCTTTCTTACCATCAGCTACTTCTTTAATAATTGATTCTTCCAAAGCTTTCAATCTATCTCTTTGCTCTCTTATGCCCTGATATTCATCGCTGTCTTTATCTTTGCCCTCCATTACATCACTAAGACGTTTAACTTGTTTTCGCACTCGATCCTGAATGCTCGAGCGTACAACACCCTGGCGCATTTCCTTAAGAGGTACTTGTGAAGTAGGAGCAGGCTTGCCGTGTTCGCGAACAGCATCCGCTACTAAATCAAGGCTCGTAGCCCATAAAAGAATATCACCTATATCAGTAAGCGAATAAAGAGCTAACCGTCCTGCATCTGCTCCCAAGGTTTCGGTATCAATCCTCTCACCCTCTTTAATAATATGCCTTATCCTTCCTGTTTCATTAATCTGCTCTTTATAATCTTTCATTGCTTTAAGTTCTTCACTTAATTTTTGCAAGCATTCATCAGCAAAATTTTTATCATCTTTTTTTCTTATTTTTACATTTTCATCCTGTGATGCAGCCTCAGATATAAAATTACTACCGCCTCTTGTCTTAGCTTTCTTTACGTGCCTTTCCAACAACTCAAGAACATCAATAGCCCTGTCTAATGAGGAAAGAAGCTGTGCAGTGCGTCGGTCAAATCCCCGCACCATATACGCTTCCCGTGCTTTCATATCAGCCTTCTTATGCGCATCAGGATTCTTAACCTGTTCATATACCTTTTGAACAACAGAACGGTACTCGGATTTAGGATCTGCTGTTTTATCATCTCTCAGGTGAATAAGTAAAGTGTTAACGTATCCATCTATCGATTCACGTATCTTATGAAGCAATGGTTCAGAAAGAATATTATGAATATAATGATATGCGGCGTTAAGAATCATCTTTTCATTTGCGGTTAACTCATTCTTTCCCAGGCGGGATAATTTTTCCAAAGCATCCAATGCCCTGTCATAAATATTATTTGCCTGATGACGGATAAATTCACCTGAAGCCAGGTCGCGGTTTCCGAATCCGTTTTTAAGTGAAGTAAAATATGATTTTTTACTATGAAGAAGCAGCTTAACAAAATTTTCATCAATTTGTAAAATTTCATCAAGCTTACTATTGACTTTATTTTCATTGAAGAACCAAAAGATATGACCTATATCCCCGTCATCACGAGCGATACGACCGCGCATCTGGGTTACTTCATTCTGGTCACGATCTGTTATATCAGCAAATAAAACAAACGGACGTTGAATTTTTGCATATCTTCCTCCCTTGTCTTCATATCTGATAAACACTCCCTTGCCGAGTTCCCCCGGAGTGCTTATCTCACCATCCTTATTAACCCTTACTACCTCAAATATATCTCTTCCCTCCTCTACTCCTACTTTATAGAAAAAGGCCCTCTCCGATTTTCCCTCTTCTTCAAGTTCACTCATGATTTTATTTCGTAGCGGCTCGAGGATCTCCTTAGCACTCCCGTAGGTAAGCACCTCTTCTCCACGCTTACCATAAAGGCGTTCTGCATTAAATTTAGCAGTTACAGTACTCCACCCCTGTTTTACTACATCAACGTTCGTTGCTAAAACTGCGCTCGGAATATCCCCGGTATTTGCAGCAATCTCTGCTATTTTGTTAACCGTCTCAGGAGGAATGTTAGTAGAAATATGAAATAAATAAGGTATATCATTTTCATTCTTAAGCTTAATAATACGTCCGACTTCCTGGTCCGTTGCGGTCTGAAGATTTTCCTCGGCAGCCGCTCTTGTAATCTCGATGTAATCACGCCTCAAACCATGCATAATATCTTCAAAAGTATCACTATTGATACTTGCTGCCAGCTTTTTAAGTTCGTCATTTACTTTCCTTTTATATTCACCCTGCTCACGCTCATATATTTTCTCGAATTGAAAAAAAGATACGTCTTCATCATGGCGCTTCCAGAGGAGAAATTTTATAAAATCTAAATTCCCTTGTAATGAGCCTGAAATAAAATTTTCTAACTGAGATGCAAGCTCATTAAGCATCTTTTCATCGTTTTTTTCCCGGGCTCCTTTTGCATCTGTTTCAATCCTTTGTAATTCAGTGCTTAATGCAGCCATTTTCCGGCTTAGATGGTCAGCCCTTTCTATGATAATTCCTATTTCTTTTAATTTATATTTATTGTCCTTTAAAAGCCCTTCAAGCAGAGGCTCATAAATCATAGGATTTGACATAAAAAAGATCGGCGGTTGTCCCCTCTCACGCAGACGAAACGCAGATTCTATTAACATTTGAGCAAACTCTTCTTCTTGGGTAAATGTTCCTACATTTTCAGAATGGTGCATTTTACTCATAATAAAATTCGGATCACGCTCGTTTCTCAGAATAATATCGTCATAATACTGCTGTATGGCCCGTAAAATATCATCTGGCATTGTCCTGCCCGGGAGATTTTTTATTTTGTTTACTAGATGTAAAATCGGGTCAATGGCTTCATCTTCACTACCGGTAAATTCCTTGCCTTGAGGGTTATATGTAGCTGATGTTGTTGGAGTATTTAATTTACTCTTTACTACCAGTTTATTACTCTTTGCATCAAAGCGTACAGAAAGATTTGAAAGAATGGGAATATCAACGTTGCCTCGCTGTTTAAGTTCATCAATGGAAATAAATCCCGGGCTTACTAATCCAAAACTCTTTTCATGCTCTTTTCCTTTAAGAATAAACGAACCGCTCGCCGTTTCTACATAAAGTCTCTTTTCTTTATTCACCTCATCAATCCATACCCATGCTTTGCATGAAGCCACATCTGCTTCCTCTTCATCCTCATATATGTTTAAATCAATAAGCTTCTTATTTTCTTCACCAAAACTTTCTCTTTCAAGTTCATCCAGATCAAGACTTTTCCTCATTATCTCGTTATGTTCCCCAATCTTTGCATCAACAAAATAACTCGTTGCCTGGTCAGTGGTGAGAGACTTCTCAAGCTTGGATAACTGCGGAAAATTAAGGTTAAACCGCTGAGTAGCATCTTCTAATCTGCCCCTCAAACTCAGTATTTCCTCTTCTAATACCGCAACCTCAGCCTCATCAACAACTTCTGCTTCCCTTGCTTCCTGTAACTGTCTGTTCATCCCTTTAATTTGGTTCTCCAGACGGTTTATCTTTCCATTTACCCCTTTTTTAATTAGTTTAAATTTACCGTCTTTTGTAGTTGTAAAAGCGACACCCTTTCCATAATATTTTTCTGCAATCTCACGCTGTCCTATAATAAACAAAGCTGCCAGCAAATATTTATCACTATGTTTTGCTTCAGACCGCTCACCGCCGCGGAACTCTGAAGTTACATATATTTCATTATCATAAGCTGTCCAGTCACCTTGCCCCAGGTAACCGCACTCCTGCATATAAGCTGTGACAATACTCTGTATTGCTCCCTGCTCAATTGCCCCTTTTCCTTTACCAAAACGTTTAAACAAATCTTTCTGTAATGCTTGCGTTGTTCCGACTATGAGGTGTTTATGTTCACGCCGGACAAAAATATGTTTTTTATCCTGCATTGATGACATAGATGACTTATCAACAATATCTTTCTTAATAAAATTTTTGTCTTGCTTCCTTAAGCTATCAAGATAACTAACAAGTGCCTTGATGGTTTCTATTTTTTCCATATCAAAGTTTGGTCTTCCCTCAGGATTAGACGTAATATATTGAGTAAGCATAGCAAAATAACGGTCAGATTCATCGATTGCAAAAGTATCAATCTTAGAAAAAAAACGCCGTGCTATCTTAGGCTTCTCGACTGCCATGCGTATAAGATCTAAACCAAAGAAACCTTTTTGCTCAGGATCTAAGAGATAAAACACACCGTCCTGCTTTAGGGTTGCATCTAATTCATCCCAGTTATGCGAGGCAAATATCTCACTTAAATTAACCATCTTTGAATCCAGAGCTGCGGCAAAATATTCATGTTTTACAGTTTGGGCAATAGCCTCTTTTTCATATTTATCAACTGCTGCTTTTGTTTCAGCTAAAACAATCACGCTCGTTTGATCCCCCTTCTGTAAATTAAGCCGTACTTTACCGCTTGCAAAACTAATAAGTGCTGCGGTTTTACCTAATGCTGTGGCTCCTTGAGCAAAATTACCTCTAAAATAAGTATTAATAACCGCGCGCTGTCCTTCACGGAATGATTTCCTTTCCGGTCCCACTCCCGTGGTAAGGAAGAAAACAAGGCTTGCCTTTAAGGCGAGTGTATCTTGATTATGTTCGTATATAAACTCTCTCTTAGAAATCTCCTTTATCTCTTCAGCCGATATACTTCTCTTATCCTGTATATGCTTTTGAACAGCAAAAAGCAAATCAATACGTTTACCTAACCGCTCATGCACTGCTCTGTATTTAATATTATCTTGCTCACTTAATATATCTTTTCTCCTTATCCTATCCTGAGCTTCTCTCATAAGTTTATAGTCTTCTTCTACACCTTTACCGCCTATGGTTAAAAAGTCACTTTCAAATATTTTCACAAGGTCTTTATATTCCTGAGAGGCCGCATCTGTAATTTTAAAATCTTCTTTTATTACCTCGTCTATCCGCTCATCCTTCTTCGCAAGAGCCGTTCCCCAATCATCTAAAAAGGTCATAAAAAACCGCATCTTTGAATAAAAATTGCTGCCTTTGATTGCCTCAGTAATTTCATCCTCTGAAGGGACGCTGAACCCTTGTACACCTTTTTTAGCTTTAACATACTTGTCAATAAAATCATGAAAATCTTTATCATTATAATAATTAATAAACCCCCGCTCGTTTTTAATGCCAAACTCTTTTTCAATAATCTTCATAAGTGATTCTATTACTTCACGCGAATAGGATATTTCGAGAAATTTATCAATTAACTCATCAGGTGATTCATCCTTTGAAGTAACCCCCTCTTCAAAAAATGGTATAATCCTTCTTAAAAGTTCCTCCCGTAATGCTTCGACCTGAGGAGTATCTTCCTCCTGTAAGACCTGCTTATATTGGTCAATAAGGCCGCGAATGACTTCATCAGCTCTCGTTAAACCCCTCTTACGAACATTCTCCCATGTTTTAAATTCTTCGGAATCCTCATCTATTCCGGACTTATTGATTAAGTTTTCAATATAATTAAAATGTTCAACTGTAAGAGGACAATCTGTTAAGAGGGCACGCAATAAAAATTCAAGACTGCCAGTTTGCAAAACCTCTTTGACATATTCACCATTTCCTCCAAGAATAAATGCAATGAGACTGGTAATATCTGCAGAGGTTTCTATACGTTTAAAATAATTGCCTATTTCTCTCCTATATTCAGAATTATCAAAAAGAGTTTCTCTGCTTACGGTAACACCGGGTAAATCATCAATCTCTATAGTATCTTTTCCAGGATTTTTATTGAAAGCATCGATAATCCCGCGCAATCCGTTCTGTTCAATATACTCCTCTAATAATGTCTTTCTCTTGCCGGTATCCTTTGGTAAAGCATCTTTAATTTGAGCATAGAGCCTCTTACTGTTTTCCTTCTCATCAGCCGAGATTTTTCCCTGTCTATGAAGTATATCTTCCAGATAAGACTCTGCTTGATTGATAATTGAAGAAAGTTCGGCATTTTGTATAAAATCTTTATTAAGCTTTTTATATTCCTCCTGAATAGAACTAAAATCGTATCCGCTATCACGCCATTTTTTAGCAATCTCAGCCAGTGCATTTTTATATACATCATATGCCGTTTGCCCGGGATTGCTTATATCTGGGATATTCTCCTTTGCGTTCTGTAATCTCTTTGTAAGATTTTTAAGCGTGTCTATTAATATCTTATTTTTCTCAGTTCTTTCCTGTTTTTCCAATCGGGCAATATATTGTTCTATTCTTAAATCGAATTCCGAAAAGTGGTCTGCTGCACTGGGGCTGATTTCTCCTTCTCTAAAACCATAGAGAAACTGAGAAATTTCACCTTCAAGAGACGGGCGAAAATCGTCCAAAACCCTGCTTGATTCTTTTTGAAACACATCAGCAATAACTTCTTCATATATTAAATCTTTAAGCCCTGATTCAAATTCTCTTACAATAGAATCAATCTCAAGATCTTCAATATAACTACTGTTGAGATCTCTATAATCAGCCTCGAGTGAAGCTTTAAGTTCTTCCTCTTGCTGCATAAGTCTCTGCATTACTACCGGGTCTGCAATAGATTGCTTGCGCAGCTTCTCGATTTCTTTCTGTTGAGTAGTAAGATCTTCAAGTGCCTTTTGATATAAAGAGTATGCAGTTTGAGTAGGATCTTCTTCGGCCTGGGCATTTTGTATCTTTTCATTTAACTCATCTCGGAAACTCTCTAACATCGAA
>CAZLCT010000103.1:0-8425 GCA_964558015.1 uncultured bacterium
ATAGAAACACAAAAACTTAGAGTAGAAAATTATAGACTTTTAACATAGGAGGATTCATGAAAAAAGGTAAATTAGGTTTTACATTAATCGAACTTATTATTGTACTTGTGATAATTGGTATATTGGCTGCAATAGCTATTCCAAAGTTTCATGATATTTCAAGACGAGCAAAGTTTGCTTCAGTGAAAGGCACATGCGGTAATGTTAGATCGGCTCTTTCGATTGCTAAAGCGAACAATCTTATTACTGATGCAAACTCCACATGGAACTATTGGCCTACAATCACTGAAATTAAACTTTCAGAAAGTGCTTCCGGTGTTTCTGATACAACTTGCCCGTTAGATAGCGTTATGCCTAATGAACCGTTTCGTAATGTAAATACAATCTCTGCAGTTACCACAACTGCCGGGCGTGCACGAACCGTTGCTGGTACGGATGGATGGAATTATTGTATGACAGAAGGTATTTTTTATGCAAATACTTCTGAAACTAATGCTGATGATTCTACAGACGCAAACGAATATTAGTCGAAGTGATTGGGAGATAAATTAATAATTTTACTGGCTAGTAAAATATACAATGCTAGCCAGTTTTTTTTTCAAAATATTTTATTTGATACTACATGTCAGAACATGTTGAACAGCAGTTTTTTCCTATCTTTTTAGAATCAGTAATCGTCAATACAATTCTTGCCTTTGACCTCTATATTTATAACCGTTCAGAAAATAAATATGTACTGTATCGTTCCCGACATACTCAGTTTGTTGAAAAACACAGGCAAAATCTTTTAAAAAATAATGTTTCCTCACTTTTTATTACTACCGAAGATCTTGCACATTATAAGAAATATATTGAGAAGAATTTAAGTCAGATTGTTGACAGCCCTACCTTAAAGACAGAGGAGAAGGCAAATATTATCTATCAGTCAGCACGGAATTTAATGGAAGAAGTGATGGCAAAACCCTTGGTTAGTGATTCAATAAAACGCTCACGCCGTTTTGTAAAAAACACCGTTCGGTATATCTTGAAGGAGAAAGATTATTTTTTTAGCATAATTCATCTTACCTCGCATGATTATTATACGTATACACATTCTATAAACGTATGTATTTATTCACTTTCTTTAGCAAGACGGCTTAATATAATATCACCGTATCAACTTAATCTTATTGGAACCGGGGCATTGCTGCATGATATTGGTAAAAGTACTATTCCTCAGGAAATTTTGCTTAAAAGAGGCCCCTTAACATCTGATGAATGGAAGATTATTAAGGAACATCCTCTTCGCGGGCTTTCTTTACTTAGGGTTCATAAGACTCTGAATCCGCATATCATAGAGATAGTACGGTCTCATCATGAAAAGTTAGACGGTTCGGGCTATCCTGACGGTTTAATTGGGAAGGAAGTGCCGTTATTTGCACGTATTGCCTGTGTTGCTGATATCTTTGATGCATTAAATACAAATAGGCCTTATAAGAAGGCTGCTGATACTTTTCATTCTTTAGAGATCATGAATGAACAGTTTGATGGAAAAATTGATAAAGATATATTCCGAGAGTTTGTTTTATTATTCAAGAGGGAATTATAAGGAGTATTTAGGATGCTTAATTTTATATCTAAAATAAATATTCGAAAAGAACGCATATTTTTTTATAGCACAATATTTTTTATATTTATTGGCGGCTTTATTTATTTTAACAGTCTGGAAGGGGAGTTTATAGGCGATGATGTATATTTAATTGCCCAGAATGATAATGTTAAGAGTCTTTCACCATCAAACATAAAGCACATATTTTCTATTTCTTTCTTTGATAGAACAACCATAATGGGACGTGCCGTTGCAACAGCAGGATGGTATTATCGGCCTTTGTGTATATTAAGTTATGCCGTTGATTATGCCGTTTGGGGGTTGATTCCTTTTGGATATCATCTTATGAATATTATTCTCCACGTATTCAGTACGCTTCTTTTATTTTTATTCCTAAAGCAGGTTACAAAAAAAGGAGGATATTCATTTATTGTTTCTATTTTATTCCTCGTTTATCCTATTCATTCTCCTAATGTTGCTTCCATTTCTGGGAGAACTGATTTACTTTGTCTTGCCTTTTTTCTTCTGGCTCTTCTTTTATATAGATATTATGCTACAACTCCCAGTCTGTTTAAAAAAAATATTTATATTTTAGTAGCATTGTTTTCTTTTTTTATGGCACTTTTATCAAAAGAAATGGCTGTCACGCTTCCGGCTGTTATAATTTTTTCGGACCTTTGTTTTAATAAATTTCGTTCAAGAGATGAATGGGCGAGACGTATTCCAACCTACGGGGTATTTTTTTTAGTTTTTATTCTTTATTTAGCTATACGAAGGAAAGTCATTGGGGTAGGGATTGGTTATTTAGTTAATATTTTGTTTAATCATGACCCCTATTTACGCATATTGACTGTCTCTGATATTTTGCTTACTTACATTAAAACGTTATTTTTTCCATTTCCAATTTATTGTTCATGGAGATATGCCCCTATTGTTAATTCTTATTGGGGACGGGATTTTTTTGTTTTCTTGACATTGTTTATTTTGATTTGTGTAAGCGCATTTATTAGCTGGCGCAGAAACAAGGTAGTATTTTTTGGAATCGGATGGTTTTTTATCACTTATTTTCCTGTATCTAATATTATTCCGGCCTGGCCTGGTGTGTCGCAGTATAATCTCTTTGTTGGAAAACAATTTTTATATATCCCGCTTGTGGGATTTTGCATTGCCTGTGTTTCATTTATTTTACAATATATAAATTCAATAAAAACGACTTTCCTAAAAACCATACTCAAGAGAATTTCTATTTGGGTTTTTATCTGGATTTTGATTATCTTCTCAATGTTGACAATATACTACAATATATACTGGATGACGTCGTTTTATTATAATCTTAAACTTTTAGAACAGATTCCTGAAAGTGTTGAAGCAAGGAATGATTTAGGTATTGAATATTTTAAACAGGGGATATATGAATCAGCTATTCATCTTTTTGCAATGGCAATTAAGATTCAAGAAGAAAAGGGAAATAGAATTAGAGGAGTTCCTGAAAGTTATCTAAACCTGTTGAAAATGTACATTAATTACAGTGATTATGAGAAGGCGCGTGAGATTTGCAATAAAGGCCTCAAACGTTTCCCCGAGAATTATTATTTCTATTATTATTTAGCTTCATTAAATGTAGAGGAAGAAAATTATAAAGAAGCAAATTTTTATTATAGAAAGGCGCTTCAATTAAATCCTTTACTTTCTCAATGTGCTTCCCGGTTCCTGAATATCCTTATGCAGCATAGTGATTTTAGTGAGAATTTTGCTCATTTATTGGAAAGAATCGAAAGTAATCCTTCCGATACGAATGCGCTATTTCATATTGCATCTTTGTATCGTATTAATTATTTGTATGAAAAGGCAATATCTTTTTATAAAAAGGTTTTAAAAATTGAACCAAAATGTTACGTTGCACGCAGTAATCTTGCCTATTGTTATGAAGAGCTTGAGAGGAAACAGGAAGCCCGAGAAGAAAGAGACAAGATAAGTTTTTAATTTCCTTTTATATAAGCATAATCAAAAAAGCATATGTTTAGTATTTTATCAGGATTAAATATTCCGAAAGAACGGAGGATCTTTTTAGCTTTTATATTTTTTATCGTTAGTGCCTTTGTTATATATTTTAACAGTCTTAATGGCGAATTCATTGGTGATGATGTAACGCTCATAGAAAACAATATCGCAATACAAACTGTGTCGTTTGAAAATATTATCGATATATTTTCACGTCCTTTCTTTGATGTTTTGCATCCATCTCTAGGGCGCACTATTGGTATGGAAGGGGATGCATATTATCGACCTTTGAGCTTATTAAGCTATGTATTTGACTACGCAATATGGCATAGGATACCTTTTGGTTATCATTTAACAAATTTGCTAATTCATATTTTAAGTGTTATTTTCCTTTTTATATTAATTTATGATATAACTCAGCATCGTGGATTTTCATTTATTTGTGCCACTCTTTTTCTAACCCATCCTATTAGTTCCCGTTATGTTTCATCGATATCCGGACGAACCGATTTGCTTTGTTTTATGTTTTTTATTTTATCTCTGGTATGTTATGGGCGTTATATTTACTCTGAAGAGAGAAAGAAATACGTATTTTTAGCGTGCTCTATCGTATCATTTATTTTGGCACTTTTGTCAAAAGAGATGGCGGTTTCGCTCCCTATTATTATATTTTTATATGACCTTTGTTTTAATAAAGTATCATTTTATAAAAAATGGAAGAGAAGAGTTTCGGTTTATAGTATTTTTGTGATTATACTTTTTATTTATTTGTATATACGCGGCAATGTTGTTGATATGGGATTTAGTGATTATATAGCTGCAGGTTTGAGTCAGGACTTTTATTTAAGGATGCTTACTGTCTCGGATATCACTCTCTCACATTTGAAATCGTTCTTATTACCTTTTAATATATATTATTCTTGGCATTATGTACCGCTTGTATCTTCATATTTTGGAATAGAGTTTTTTATTTTTTCTTTTTTAGTTACTATACTCGTGTGTAGTTTAATACTTAGTTGGCAGAAGGATAAAATGATTTTTTTTGGTATTGGCTGGTTTTGTATTACTTATTTTCCGGTATCCAATGTTGTACCTATTTATTTAACAATAGCAAGATATAATTTATTTACAGGTGAGCAGTTTATGCATATACCTATGATAGGTATTATCTTGATGATTGTTAAAATGGCATATGGTTATGAAAATCTATTCAGTAATACTATAGTAAAAAATATAATTAAAAGAATTTTGATATGGATTTTTATTATTATAATACTCACATTTTCATTATTAACTATATACTACAATATTGCATGGTCTAATGCTGTTTATTACAATTTAAAGATATTAGAGCAGATTCCCAATAGCATTGAGGCAAGAATTAGCTTAGGGGTTGCTTATTTTAGAAAAGGAGAAATCTATAAAGCTCTAAACTTGTTTGAAGAAGCAATGCATATGCAGGAGGCAAGAGGAATGAGAGAGAGAATTACTCCTGTTCCTTATCAGAATTTAATTTTAATTCATTATGAGATATTAGAAAATTTGGATAAAGCTAAGTCCTTGTGTTATCGTGGCTTAGATATATTTCCAGACTATTATATATTTTATTATTTTTTGGCAGAAATACATTTTAAGGAAAAGAATTATAGACAAGCAATTATATACTCGAAAAAAACACTCTCTATCAATCCTACCTTTCAATATTGTATACAGTTGTTACATAAGTTACTTGCTGAATATAGTAAAGAGCACCAAGATATTATTCAGCGCTATCGAAAGCAGATTAAGAATAGTCCTAAAAATATCAACGCATTTATTGATTTAGGAAAATTTTATCAGAGTTATTATCTGTTTGATCGTGCGATTGATTATTACAAAGAAGCCTTGCGGATTGAGCCACAATCTGATGTTGCTATAAGTAATCTTTCCTACTGTTTTGAGCAACTTTCAATGAAGTATAACAGTAATAAAAAATAAAAATATCTCCATAAGGGTGTAAGATTGCCACTTAATATTAACGATAATTTACAAAATTTGTTACGCTATATTCTGATTGCATCTTTTTTTCTCATGGTTGGGATTTTTCTGCTACACCCTATTATGAATTCCGACATATGGTGGCATTTAAAAGCAGGGGAATACATTATAAATGAGCAAACAATTCCGAATCAGGATATTTTTTCCTTTGCTATTGAGGGAAAAGAATGGATTGACCTGTCATGGCTTTTTCAAAAGGGTGTTTATACATTATATAGTTATTTTGGACTTAATAGTCTCATTATCTTTAAAACAATTTTGGGACTAGTAATTTTTTATCTTCTATTACAAGCAGGGTATTATCGTGAAAACTATTTTGTTTCGTTATTAGTTTTAATAATTGTTTTGTTTTCTTCGAGTTTTAGATTTATGGTACGGCCCGAAGTTGTGAGTTATTTTTATTGTTCTTTGTACTTATTTTTATTACATCGATTCAAATACCATTCTAAAACAAAAATTATATTATTATTACCGGTCATTCAGATTTTATGGGTCAATTCACACGGTTTATTTATAATAGGCGTGATTATATTAACCAGCTTTTGGCTTTCTGAAACAATTATACTGATGAGGGTTGCTAAATATTTCGATGCAGCAATGACTCTTTCAAAAAAAACATATGTGTTATTAACTATTATAACTTTTAGTGTTATTTTAGTTAATTTAATAAATCCATACGGATTAAAAGGTGTGTTTTTTCTTAGGGAGCTTTATTATAATATTTCCGGCTCAAGTGATATTTTTCAAAACATTATTGAATTTCAGCCTTTGTTGAATAGTGGACGTGATTATAGTTTTTTGTGGAGTTTTTATGCATTATTAAGTATCGTTGTTTTTTCTTTCATTATTAATTTTAAAAAAATTAATCTCTTCCGTTTGTTTCTTTTTGTTATTTTCATTTTTCTTGCCATTAAAGCAATAAGAAACGTTGCATTATTTTCACTTGTTTCTGGATATATAGCAATCGCAAATATAAATTTATATTTTTCACAGAAGAAAGATTCTCGTATATTTAGAATATTTTCGTCAAATACTACTATGTATTACATGATGGTGGTGCTTTTGTTTTGCATGATGATTCTACCCTCTGGGAGTATTTTACAAAGATATTTAAATGAAAAAGAGGACAGTTATGGATATGGTTTTGGAATTAAGCGCAATACGATACCTATACGAGCAATGAAATTTATAAGAAAGGCAGACATTAAGGAAAATATGTTTAATTTTAGTTTAGGTATAGGTAATTATTTCATATGGGAATTTTGGCCCCAGAGAAAAGTATTTTCTGACGGACGGTTAGAGGTTTATGATGAGGAATTTTTCTATGCTTATCTTAATTCGATTGCTAATGAAGATGCATGGAACAATATAATTGAGAAATATAATGTTAATTATCTCATTCTTGATCATACTCGGGCCAATAAAATGGCTAGTGATTATTTTAAGAGGAGATATAAGAGTTTCCTGAATAATCGTGTTAAAAATGATTTATGGAAACTAGTGTATATTGATCCACTATGTGTTATTTTTATTAAAAATGTTTCTCAAAACTCGGATATTATAAAACGATATTTCATTGATGTGTTACATAAAGATGAAGAAAATGATGATTTAGTGTTTTATGAAAGAGATAATTTTATTGAAAAAGAATATCTTACGTTGAGTCATTTTTTTTCTTATATTCAATGTTTTCATCTAGCACACAATATTCTTAAGCAGGGTTTAGCAAAATACAACGATTCAATTATACTTCGTTATGAACTAGCCAATGTATATATAGAGTTAGGCAAAGAAGAGGCAGCGGAAGATATATTAAAAAATATTATTTCATTGAAGGGCAATTTTGCATCGGCATATGCAACTTTGGGAAGGATTTATTTTGATAATAATATGCATAAGGAATCTTTATTATTCTTTAAGAAAGCAGAGTGGCATGGATTACGTTCTTCGCAATTGGATTTTTATATCGCTGAGGCAAACCGAAAAACAGGGGATATTCAGAATGCAATACGTTATTATAAAAAGACTATACGTAAAGACCCTCGCTTTTTATATGCATATAATAATTTAGGTTCACTTTATGCAGAGTTGGGGGAATTTGACAAAGCAGAGCAATTTTGGAAGAAAACACTAAAGATAGATCCTAATAATATTGAGGCCCGGGAAAATTTACAGCGTTTGATAGAGAATTTATAATATATATAATATATTGATAATAAATGGCTTATAATTATCAGTTTGTTTGTAGGATACTATTTGTATTTTAGATTTCAATTCTTGACAATGATGTTTGATGGTGATAAAGTAATGCCGTTCTTTCAAAGGCAAAAATAAAAATAGATCTTCGGGGCAGGGTGACGCTCATCGCGAGCAATTCCCTACCGGCGGTAAAAGCCCGCGACATACGCCTGAGGCGTATTTGATTCAGTGCAATTCTGAAGCCGACAGTATAGTCTGGATGAGAGAAGATCGAATATATGTTTATACAAGGCACCCGAAGACCTCGGGTGCCTTTTTATTTCAGGAGGAAATAACCCCTGCGAGTCCAGGATGGACGACAGCAGGGGTAAAGAGTATTGAGTTTTATCAGTAAGTACGGCTTGTCCGCCGAGAGGCGGAGATGGACGACAGCAGGGGTGAATAGGATTGAGTCTTAGCTGTAAGTCCAGCCTGACCGCCGAGAGGCGGAGATGGACGACAGCAGGGGTGAATAGGATTGAGTCTTAGCTGTAAGTCCAGCCTGACCGCCGAGAGGCGGAGATGGACGACAGCAGGGGTGAATAGGATTGAGTCTTAGCT
>CAZLCT010000104.1:0-8208 GCA_964558015.1 uncultured bacterium
AGAAAGTGGGCGGACATTTCGTACCACGCACAAGAGGTAGGTTAAAAGATTAACTCGCAACCTATAATTAATAAATAAGATACATACAACGTCTATAAACGGTTTATAAACGGTTATCTCTGAATATAAATACTTGAGATTGCTTCGCTTACGCTAGCAATGACACAAAAATATATCAAAAAAAGTCGCACACGGCATTAGAACTTAAATAATTTTGGTTATATATTAACCTTTGTATTGACAAATTCTTATGAAGATGTATAATTTGTTCAATGATTGAACATGATGAAAACCTCCCAACTCATGAGAATGAAGAGACGTTTTCACTCCTTGCAGAACTGCATAATTCCTCTGAATGCACACAACGTGAATTAGCCACCAAATTGAATGTTTCCCTGGGAAAAGTAAATTACCTGCTTAAAGAACTTATTAAAAGGGGCCTTATTTCTGTAAGGAATTTTTCTGCGAATCCGCAAAAGTTAAAAAAAGTTCGTTATATGCTTACCAAAAAAGGTTTTAATGCCCGTGTAGAACTGACAAGATACTTCTTGAAGAAGAAAGAGAACGAATATAACCGCATGAAGGATGAATGGGAAAGGTTAAATAGTTTAAAGGAAGAGGAAAAACATTTAAAGGAATAGGTTATGAATGTTTTTATTTCCACTACTACATTTGGCGTATACAGTAAAGCCCCGTTAAAAGAATTGCGCAAATATGGTATTCGGCATTTTTTAAATCCCTTCAAACGAAAGCTCTCCGAACATGAAATAAAGTCTATTCTAAAGAAAAAAAACTACACCGGTTTAATCGCGGGCACTGAGGCATTAAATGCAAAAGTACTTTCCTTCGCCCCGTCATTACGGGTTATATCACGTGTGGGTGTAGGATTGGATAATATTGACCTTAAGAGGGCGGCAAAACAAAATATTAAAATTTATAATACTCCTGATGTGTTAACAGATGTAGTAGCAGAGCTGAGCCTTGGATTAATGCTTTGCTGTCTGCGTAAAATATCGTCTCATGATGCGAGGATGCATAAAGGAATGTGGCAGAAGGAAATGGGGACGTTATTAAAAGGGAGAACTCTGGGCATAATAGGATTAGGCAGAATCGGAAAGCGTGTAGCACAATTGGCTAAAGCATTCGGTGCTGATATAATTTTTTATGATAAAAAACCATTACGAAATTCACAATATAAGTCTGTCAAATTAAATACACTCCTTAAAAATTCTGATATTATATCCCTTCATTGCGCAACCGGGGATCAGATTATTTCAAAATCTCAAATTTCAATGATGAGGAAGGGAGTGTGTATCATAAATACTTCCAGAGGGACAATTATTAATGAAAATGCATTATATAATGGTTTAAAGTCCGGCAAAGTAGGGAGTGCCGGATTGGATGTATTTAATGATGAGCCTTATTCAGGAAAGTTAACAAAGGTGCAAAATGTTGTTTTAACTTCGCATATCGGCTCTTATGCAAAAGAGGCACGGGTGCAAATGGAAATGCAAGCTGTCAATAACCTAATAAAAGGATTAAAAAAGGCTGGTTTATTATGAATACAAAAATGGGAAAAATTGTAATATTCGGCGGTTCAGGATTTGTAGGCAGTCATGTAGCTGATAATTTGTCTGAGAAGGGATTTGAAGTTGTTATCTATGACCTCAAAGACTCACCTTATATACGCAGCGGACAGACAATGATAGTAGGAGATGTATTAGATGAGAACAAGGTTGATGAAACATTAAAGGATGCCTCATACGTTTATAATTTTTCCGGAATCGCTGACCTTGACATAGCATCGGACAACCCCCAGAAGTCCATAGAGAATAACATCATGGGGCATACGATTATTCTTGAAAAATCAAGGCATCATGAAATAAAGCGGGTTGTTTTTGCAAGCTCGGTATATGTTTATAGCAAGCACGGCTCTTTCTATACAATTTGTAAACAAACATGCGAACATCTTTGCGAGGAATATCAGAGAAAATATAATCTTGATTATACCATCCTGCGCTATGGTTCCTTGTACGGCCCCCGTGCGCAGATGTGGAATGGTGTGTACAGGTATCTTTATCAGGCAATAAAAGAAGGCAAAATAGATTATCCTGGGAGCGGCGATGAAAAACGCAGGTATATCCACGTATTTGATGCAGCACGGCTGAGTGCGGATGTGCTGGATGAAAAATATAAAAATCAATGTGTGATTATAACGGGCAATGTGGACCTTTCATCCAGAGACCTTCTTACAATGATACGCGAGATGCTTAATAATAAAACGGATGTACAGTTTACTAATAAGGAGTTTTTCCATCACTATACATTAACGCCATATTCGTTTATACCCAAGATGGGAATACAATTAACGCCTAACCCTTCAGTAGATATGGGTGAAGGGCTTCTCGGGCAGATTGAGGAGATTTATAAAAAGGTTAACAATGAAAACAAATGATAAGTTTTCTCTAGATAGTTATGATTATTTGTTTTTTGATTTCGACGGCGTGATCTTAGACAGCCTTGATATAAAGACTCAGGCTTTTAGGGAGTTGTACAGACAGTATGGCGAGGATGTAATGGATAAGGTGGGCGAGCACCATAAAGCAAACGGCGGCATGAGCAGGTTTGAGAAGTTTAAAATCTACCACAGGGAATTTTTAGGATTAACCATAACTGATGAAGAGATGAATGATCTTAAGGAGCGTTTCGGAAATATAGTTTATGAAAAACTTATGAAAATAAATTTTATAAAAGGCTCACGTGAGTTTCTGGAAATTTGTTCGAAGAACAACAAGAAATGTTTTTGTGTCTCGGGTACGCCTGAAGATGAGATAAAAAGAGTTATTAAAGGAAGGGGACTAACCGGGTATTTTAAAGATATCAAAGGCTCCCCAAGGAGCAAAACCGATAATGTGAGAGATTTAATAAAAATTTACAATATTGATTCACGGCGGGCTATTTTATTCGGCGATGCAGACAAAGACCGCACCGCAGCAGAGGAGAATAATATTGAATTTATGGGCATAAATTATTATGACGGCAAATTAGGATATAAGGATTTTGAACCATTACTGAAAGGAAATGGTGGGATATGAGATATTTACCTAATGAAGTAAAAAATAAACTCAATCGTAATAAAAGCACTTTTGGCTCCTGGATTAATATGCCTTCTTTAGTATCTGTTGAAATTATGGCGCGTTCAGGGTTTGAGTTTTTAGTTATTGACGGGGAGCATAGCTGTATTACATCTCAGACAATGCAGTCAATGGTCATGGTTATGGAAGGATACGGTGTATTTCCATTTATACGCGTTGAAGAAAATAACGCAGTTCCCATTAAGAAGGCGTTAGATACAGGTTGTTACGGTGTCATTATACCCATGATTAACAACAAGCATGATTTAATGAAAGCGATTGATAGTGTTTACTATTATCCCAAAGGTAAACGGGGTGTGGGACTTTCACGCGCTCAAGGGTATGGTTTGGAATTCGAGCGGTATAAAAAATGGTACAGGAAAAATATTTCAGTTATTGCACAGATTGAGCATATCGAAGCGATTAACAATTTAGATGAAATCCTCTCATCCAAGGAGATAGATGCGACAATTATCGGGCCGTATGATTTATCCGCCTCAGTTGGTTATCCCGGAGATTTTAACCGCAAAGAGGTTAAGAATGCATTGGCAAATTATGAGAAAGTATCACGTAAATATAAGAAACCTACCGGATACCATATCGTTCATCCGGATGAGGCTGAACTGAAGCAAAAGATAAGGAAAAATTATAAATTCCTGGTTTACGGAATAGATGAGATATTTCTGGCGAAAGGGTGCAGTGAGGCGGGGGGAAGGATAAATAAGCTCAAAGCTCAAAGCTGAAGGCTGAAAGGAAGAAAAGAAGCTCGAAGCTCAAAGGAATAGAAAAATGGGATTTGGATTTGAAGATTTAGAGGTTTGGAATAAGGCAGTACAGTTTGCGGAAGACATAATTACTCTTACAGAGGATTTAAATACCGACAGGAAGCATTACAGATTGGTTGAAAATTTGGAATCCTCAGCCGTATCTATAGCTTCAAATATTGCTGAAGGCAAAGGAAGATATTCTAAAAAGGAATTTATTAAATTTCTTTATATCGCACGTGGATCGTTATATGAGACTGTTACTTCTTTAGTGATTTTTAAAAATAAAGAATGGATAACCATGGCTGACTATAATAGGTTGATAAGTAAAGCTGAAGAGATAGTAAAAATGATAGTAGGATTAATAAATTCAATAAACAAATAGAACTGTTTTCACTTTGAGCTTTGAGCTTTCAGCTCTTTTCTCCCTTTGAGCCTTCAGCTTTGAACTTTTTAACTAAGGACTTTATATGAACATTATTGGCATAATTCCGGCGAGGATGGGGAGTACGAGATTTCCGGGTAAACCCCTGGCTGAAATCTGCGGCAGGGCAATGATATATCATGTGTATTTCAGGAGTGCTTTATCAAAATTGCTCAGGGGGGTATATATTGCAACACCTGATAGACAAATAAGGGATTATTGCCTCAAGAATAATATGAACGTTGTTATGACTAAAGCTACACATGAACGTGCCTCGGACAGGACTGCTGAGGCAATGCTAAAGATTGAAAAAAAGACAAAATGCAGAACAGACATAGTGGTTATGATTCAAGGGGATGAGCCTCTTGTTTATCCCGCAATGATAAATAAAGCGGTCCAGCCTTTATTAAAGACTCAGCAAATTTTAGTCTCAAACCTGATTGCGCCTCTTAAGTCAGCCAAAGAATTTGAAGATAAAAATGAAATCAAGGTGGTAGCTGATAAAAATAATTTTGCGCTTTATTTTTCCCGCGAGCCTATTCCTTCACGGAAAAAACACTCAGGTAACATTCCTATGATGAAACAGGTGTGCATTATCCCGTTTCGCAGGGATTTCTTGTTGAAATTTAACCGAATGGCACAAACACCGCTTGAGAAAATTGAATCTATAGATATGTTACGCTGTCTTGAGAACGGTTACAAAGTCAAGCTCGTGAGGAGTGATTTTAATACATACAGTGTTGATTCAGAGGAAGATTTAAAAAATGTTGCGCGGATAATGAAAAAAGATCGGTTGAGAAAGTCTTATTAAAAAGCAAGTGAATGTTATGGAAAAAGGAAAAACTAAAAAGTGCGTAGCAATAATACCGGCACGCGGCGGGTCTAAGACATTGCCCAAGAAAAACATTATAGATTTTTGCGGCAGGCCGTTAATCTTCTGGACAATAGAGCAGGCAAGGGAAACTAAATCAATAGATGACGTTTATGTAACTACTGATGACGATGCGATAGCGGATATTTCTCAGCAGTTTGGTGCAAAAGTTATTAAAAGACCGGCTGAATTAGCAACTGATACTTCATCATCTGAAGATGCCCTGGTGCATGCAATTGATATTATTGAGAAAGAATATCCTGTAGGTCTTGTTGTGTTTCTTCAGGCGACCTCGCCTCTGCGCGGGAGGGATGATATTGAAGAGGCCATAAGCCACTACCTAAAAGAGAGGGCAGATTCCCTTTTTTCATGCAGTACTGTGAATGATTTTTTCGTCTGGCAGAAGAAAGCCGATACGCGCGTAAGCATAACTTATGATTATTTATCGCGAAAGCCAAGGCAGAAGATAGACCCTTTTTATTTAGAGAACGGGTCAATCTATATTTTTACTCCTCAGCTTATCAGGAAGGAGCATAACCGTTTAGGCGGAAAGATCGCAGTGTATGTAATGGATAGCTGGAAGTCAATTGAAGTAGACAATGCTGATGACCTGGAAATGTGCAGGTATTATTTTGAAAATAAATTATTGCACCAAAAGTAAATATGTAAAATCCAAAGGATGTATTGACAAAATATGCTAAGCAAAAAAATAAGAAACCACGAGATTTCACGAGAGAACACACGAAGTAATTTTTTGTACGCAGATTTACAGGAGGCTTCGCCCCGCAGATTTTTTTATTTTTTAAAAAATCCTGCAACTCTGTCCCGTGAAATCGTGAAGCGATTTCCGGGATTAAATCCCTGAGATTGCTTCGCAATCTCTAGGGACGTATATCTGCGTCCTATTTATAACTCGTGTGAAATCGTGTGGTTAATATTTTTGAGGTACTGTTCAATTTGTCAACGCATCTTTGTTATATTACAGTAAATAATATACACAAGTACGGAATATTTATATGAGCGGACACAATCTTTCAGGATTAAAAAACATTAATGTTGAGCTTACCAACAGGTGTAACAAACGCTGTTGGATGTGCGGCAGGCGAAAAGTAGAGAAGGACTATCCTGAATTAACGCTTAATTACGGGGATATGGATTTTGAGCTGGTAGAAAAAATAGCGAGGCAGCTTCCGCCCAATATTGTTGTACAGCTTCACAATAACGGGGAAGCCCTCCTGTATCCGCGTTTCGGGGAAGCAGTAGAATTATTTTCCGACCAGATCACCAATATTGTAACAAACGGAAAACTCATAGTGGAAAAATCGGACGAGATTATTGATAAACTGGATACAATGGCAATCTCGGTGTTTGAGAATGACGATGAGTGCGAGGAACAATATAAAATCATTGAAGAATTTTTTAAATTAAAAGGAAAAAGGAAACCTTATACACTTTTCAGGTTAAACGGCGAGGTGGATGGAACCAGATATGAAAAATTCGGTTTGATTGCCAGGAGGGTCATTCATTCTCCCATGGGGAGTTTCGATTACAGGAAGAAGAGTCCTACAATTCCCGAGATAGGTATTTGCCTGGATTTCCTGCATCATCTTGCTATAAACAGGGAAGGTAAAGCCTCGATCTGTGTGCGTTTTGACCCGAAGGGTTTAGGTATTATAGGAGATTGTAACAAGCAGTCGTTAGCCGATATTTGGAACGGTCCCAAGAGGATGGAGTGGCTTGAATATCATAAACAGGGAAGGCGGGATAAAGTCCCCCTGTGTTCATATTGTGATTTTTGGGGTGTGCCCACTGGGAAAGATTATAAAAAGTGAAATTAAAAAGGAGATAGTGAAATGTCAGTTTTTATTATTGCAGAATTAGGAATCAATCATAACGGGGATATACAAATCGCTAAAAAGCTCATTGATGTTGCGTCATTCGCCGGCTGTGATGCGGTCAAATTCCAGAAAAGAACTATTGATAAGGTATACACCAAAGAAGTTCTTGATTCGTACAGAGAAAGTCCGTGGGGTAAGACTCAGCGGGAGCAGAAAGAGGGATTAGAATTTAATGAGCAGGAATATAATGAAATTGATAAATATTGCAGGGATAAAGGGATTGAATGGTTTGCTTCTGCCTGGGACGTTGACAGCCAGCTTTTTTTAAGAAAGTATAACCTCAAGCATAATAAAATTGCATCTGCCATGCTGACCAATATGGATTTGCTTGATTGTGTTGCCGGGGAGAAAAAGTATACATATATTTCAACCGGCATGAGCACTGTTGAAGAGATAGAAAGATGCGTTGCGGTTTTTAAGAAGAAAGATTGTCCGTTTGAATTAATGCATTGTAATAGTGTGTATCCCATGAAAGATGCTGATGCGAATTTAAAAGTTATAGAGGCGTTAGGTGAGAAGTTTAAGTGCAAAGTGGGATACAGCGGGCATGAGGTAGGGTTACAAATCAGTCTGGCAGCTGTTTCAATAGGAGCAACATCGATTGAACGCCATATTACGTTAGACAGGACTATGTACGGTTCTGATCAGGCCGCCTCTTTAGAACCGGGCGGTTTAATAAAACTGGTGCGTGATATCAGAATTATTGAAAAATCAATGGGCGATGGCATTAAGCGGGTAACCAAAGCAGAAGAAAGCGTGAAGGAAAAACTTCGCCCTCTTAACTGGAGGTAGTTAGTTATGAGTAACAATGACCAGCGCGTGGTTTATTATAACGGACAATTTGTACCTGAGACAGAGGCAAAAATTTCAATCTATGATTCAGCATTAATGTTCGGTGATATGGTCTTTGAAATGACCCGTTCTTTTAATAAGAAACAATTTAAACTCCGCGAACATCTGGAACGTTTGTACACCGGCATAAAAATATTACAAATTCCCGTTAAGATGTCTATTGATGAGATGCAGAATTTGTGCAATGAAGTGATTAAAAGGAACGAACCTTTGTTTAAAGATACTGATGAAGACCGGCTAATGATAAATGTGAGCCGCGGTCCTT
>CAZLCT010000105.1:0-8153 GCA_964558015.1 uncultured bacterium
CGGCAACAAATACAATTTTATTAACTTTTTTACTCAATCGGCTAAATAATTACAACAAAAGTATTGCAAAATTTGTCATATTTAATGACAACTTTGAATATTTGCGTATGCTCCGATTGATTAAATATTATCAAATAGATGAACCAAAAGTAAAATTTTCTCAGTTTATACGTTCCGAAATAAACAATAATAATTTTTCCATAAACTACCCTACCAGTATTAAACAAAACAAATTAGTTGAAATAATAGCTTATTGTTTAATGCCAACACATATTCACTTACTTTTATGTGAACAACGTAGAGACGGCATACTGCATTTCATTAGCACATTACTTAATAGCTATACTAGATATTTTAATATTAAACATAATAGAAGAGGCCCGTTATGGGAAAGCCGAACAAAAAAGGTCTGTGTTGAAACTGATGAACAGTTGTTACATTTAACGCGTTATATACACTTAAATCCCACAACTTCATACTTGGTTGATTTACCTGAGGCATGGTCTGCATCGTCATATCATGAATATATAAAACCTAACGAACCTAATAATGAAATCGGTAAAATTTGCACCTTTAACGAAATATTAGATATTGATCCTATAAATTACCGTAAATTTGTGGAAAGTGGCATAGAAAATCAAAGAGATTTGGCAGCAACCAAAAAAATATTCGGTTAAAACCGGTTGCACCACCTCGCAGGTGGTGCAACCGGTTTGGCTACTTTTCAATTACATGCATTTGGAAGGAAATGGCTTTTTTCTCACCTGGCTGAAGTTCTATATGCCAATGCGGAAGAAATGAGGTTCCCTGAGTACTTAAACAATATTCACTCTCAGTCTGCGACACTGTCTTAATTTCATATTGCCACACATCAAAACTATCTTCTGATGTACAAATAATCCCAAGCTTTGACCATTCATCTTGTACGGATGCTTCCTTCACAGATAAAAGCTCCCGCGAATCACTCTTAAAATTAAAATTCCATTCCGAACCGAAACAAAAATCCAACTTATTTGCACCCTTATTAATAAGTGTGTATTCAACACAAATCGTAGAATGTTTAAAAGTAACCACCTTCTCAATTTTCATTAAAGAAGTGCCTTTTTTAGTCATTACATCGGCCTCGGCTTCAAGTTCTATTGCAAGATTCCTTTTGCGGATACCATACCCATAATCACAATCATAAAACCGGGCCAAATCTTCATACTTATTAGCCTTAAAATCTTCAAAATTTACCTCTGGCGCAATGCATATATCTATCAATGACCGCCTAATATGACTATCATAATGAAGATTCTCACGTATCTCAGGACTTACAGCCTTTTTTAAATCATGAATGCTTACGCCGCTTGAGTTATTATTTTTCTTTTTGTTCCCCTTCAATATTAGTTCGTGATACGCCTCTTTTCTTTTAGTCATTGTATCTGTTATGTTAAAAGTACAAGGACGATAGTCAATTTCAAAAAGCGCACCGCCTGCATGAGGAATACAATAAGTATTAAGCACATCAGACTCAAAAAGCAATTCATCTACACCGTCGAAATTAATATCACTTTTAATAATCCTGCCCTCAGAAGTAACTGTATTAGAGGCTTTATCTGCGCACTCCTCGGCTTTTATCAGACAATCATAAGTAGAACGCCTCAAATGATGCAAATAAAGGCCACCAAAAACTCCATGCCAATAAGGACAATTGCATTCACCCATCCATAGATTATTCAAAGCCTCATCCCGAGCCTTGCCGCGTTTTAATGCATTAACCTTTTTACTCACATAAAACTGCTTCCCCTTCATTGCGTTCGCCTCGGAATACTTGGCAAAAAAGTTACGGAAATATCCGCCCCGGATAAAATCATGTGCATTATCCAACAATTTAGCCTCCTCCAACTTATGTTTAAGCTCTTGCAGTGCATTATTCTGATCAGGAGGCAATACCCACTCCATCATCTCTTCGTAAGAAGCTGTGGGAATATATACCATTCCTCGTGCCCTTCTCCTCTTCAGCCCCTCAGAAAATGTAATGGTCTCAAGCCAATCCGCATTCTTCTCCAAAGCCTCAAAGAATTTTGCCAGCCATTTTTCTTTATACACCCATTGATGAGTACCGGGCCACACGCCGAACTTTTCTCCATCGTCAGCTAAAGTAATGATTGTATGATCATACCGGGCAGCAAATTCACGAAAATAATCAATAATGTGATTATGTAGTTTGAACGGAATTGCATATCTTAGAAATTTACTGATAGGAAAAACAAAAAGCACATCCCCGTTATTCTCGGTTATGTAAAAATCTCGGATGTCCTCACCTTTTATACCTGCATATTGGAAATGACTGTCATCAAGTGTGGTAAACTTAAGCCCAGTTTTGGCTGCTATTGAAGGAAATGTGGGCTCCCATACACGTTCGGTAAGCCAAAATCCTTGAGGTTCTTGTGAAAACCTCTTGCTTATATATTCGTTCATTTTCTTTATCTGGCCGATTGCATCAACCTCGGGCACTAAGGTTAGCAGTGGTTCATAATATCCTCCGCTTAAAACCTCAATCTGTCCCTTTTCAACTAGAATATTAAGCCGGTCAAGAAAATTTGTTTCATTCTCTTCAATCCAATCAAGTAAAGGTCCTGAATAATGAAGCACGGCTTTAACAGAAGAATGTTTTTCAAGCTCATCAATAAAAGGGCGGTAACAATTATCAAACGACTCCTTAAAAATATGCCCGAAATTTCCAACCGGTTGATGATTGTGCAACGCAAAAACAAAACTAACCTTACCCATATTCACTCCTTTGTTTAACACCGGGGCACCACCACGAAGTAGTGCAATAATTGACAAGATTTACAGGATAAAAAAATAACTCAAGAAAATTTAAGCCACAGAGGCCACTGAGATTTTTTAAAATTTCACTCGAATAAATGTAAATCCTTCGACTTTGCTCAAAATTGTAATCTTGTCGAATCATTAGGACGCAGATAAACGCAGATGGGTTTTATGTAATAGATTTTTTTTGTCATTGCGAGGAGCGTAAGCGACGAAGCAATCCCTTAACTTGAGATTGCTTCCCTCCTTCGCCAAGGCTTCGGAGGGCAAGGCCCTACGTAGCTTTAGCGCAGTAGGCGCCCTTCGGGCTCGCAATGACATCAAAGACAAACATTCTCAAAAATTCGTCTGCGTTAGATCTGCGACAATTTGCGTCCAAATAATAATTTTCTCTATTTTCTCTGTGCTCTCTGTGGCAATTATTTTTTAAAAATTCCTGTTAATCCTGTCGAAATTATTTTTCTTTTTTAAGTTCCGGGTGTGGCAACCTCGCCCCTGCAATCCACGTTTATCCGTGTAAATCCGTGTTTCAATTCGTGTAAATTTGTGTATTTACACGCTCCAAACTTTTTCCTCAAAATGCTCATCAGGAACCTTAAACGTAATAGAACCGAACTTGGGCCAACGTTCCACCGGAATGTCATCCTGCATAAGTATAAATGCAAACTGTATCTCCTCATTAGGCTTTACGCCTAAATGGGAAAAGGCACAAGATAATTCAATAATTTTATCAAAAGAAATCTCCCCGTCAAAGGACAATATTTTTTCATTTTCTTTTTGTCCAACCCTCGATAACTCACAATTTGTATCCCTCCTCATACCAAACCTAAGATGATATTTACACTCTTCGCTCACAAGTTCCATACATCCTGTTGTTCCTTCTAACTTATTTAATGATACATTCCTGCTTATATCGATTCTAAAAAAGAGGGTTTTACGATTAAATCCATAATAAATTGCATCAATACTCTTCTCTGAGGTCTGCATCGCCCCCATCACATCATCTAAAGTATATAGTCCCGCATATGTCCATTCATAAAATGTAGTCACGGCACCGTCAATCACAGGTTCAATAAATGCGCCCGGTTCCTGTTTAACCCGAACCGCTGCCCTACTCTTAATCGGTACATTAAGATAATCAGGTATGTCAGCTTCGCATATACGATAAACATTCATCAAATGATTACGGAAAAGAAAATCAAATGTTGAATCTGACAATGACGAAAACTCATCACCAAACCACCAGAACCAATCACTGCCCTCGGCTGCATAAATCTCCTCCCAAGCCTGTTTTTTTTCATCAGCCTCCATTGATTGACCTTCAAGAAACTTTCGTGTCCTCTCCACATAATCCCACGCCACCCTGTCTTCATGATGGCCGTACCATATATCAAAATTATGATTTATCCATGAGCCTGCATACAAATTATGCACTTCATCAGCGGGAGGAAAACTCGCCAGATAATCACTTACCGTAACAGCCTCAAGCAATGGGTCTTCCTTAATCGACTGATAAAGAAGTGAAAGAAACTTCTCTCCCCCGTCACGATAATATTCCCATGCATTCTCTCCGTCTAAAATCACGGAAATAAGGTTTTCACCCGGATAACCTACAGTGTTCTGGTGAATAGCATGCAAATGTCCCATAAAATTCCTCACCGCATGTTCCGGATCGGAATTAGCATAACTAAACCCTATAAGGTCAGAAAGTTTTTTATCCCTAAATATAACGGAAATCTGTTTATCTCCACTTCTTATGAAATAAGGTTTATATATAAGTTCGTTGCGGTTACCTCCTCCGAGGGAATTAATAAGGATTTCCTCATCAGTAGCAAGCCACCTGATTCCACGTTCAACAAAGGGGTAAATAATACTTCGGGAAACACTCCCCTCTGAAGGCCAAAACCCTCTCACCGTTCTTCCAAAGCATTCATCATAAAGCTCAATCGCTTTATCAATATGACGGCATACATCCTCTTCCCAGTCGAACCCATAATATGAAACACCACTGTTTAATATAGGAAGTATAGGATGATAATAAGGAGTGGTTGAAACCTCAATGCGGCCTTCATCTTGTAAACGTTTATAAAGCGGTATAATTTCACGCATAGCTTCAAACTGAAAATCTAACACCCGCGACTTCTCTTCCTCTGTATAATCCCTTTCCTTTTTAATTAATTCTTGGAGTTCGGGACATTTTTCCTTAAATGCATAACCAAACCAGCTCATATTAAAAAGGACCTGCAGATCCAAAAAATCCTGACGATCAAACTTCTCTATGGCCTTGCCAGCATTTCGCGGTGTATAATTAAGCCCACGCTTACGCAACAACTCACCGTATCTCGGATGAGTCTTAATAATAGTTTCCCAATTATTCATAAAAAAGTTAGACAGGATAAATTCCTTATCCTCGCGAGTAAGTTCCTCGGCCGGTTTTTTACTTAGGATGAGAAAATCATCATGTATGGAATCATTATTACAATAATCCCTTAATTGAAATAATAAAGACGGGGTAAGATTAAAAGTCACTTTAATATCAGGAAAACGTTCCAAAAGAGCGGGCATATCATAATACCCTTTTAAGGAATGAAGCCTTACCCACGGAAGATAATAGCAATTCGTTATATAATCCTTATATAACGGCTGGTGCATATGCCAGAGGAACGCTATGTATAGTTTTTTCATAGAGGGAATCTATTGATCTGAAAATTTTACCTTACGAAACACGAATGTTACCGTAAAAAAAATAGAAACAATAATTATATATTTACAGAAATTTCACGAAGATATTTTGCAGCATCTTCCGGCGGCGTGGGATTAACATAAAATCCTGTTCCCCACTCAAACCCGGCAATACGAATAATACGGGGAATAATTTCAAAATGCCAGTGGTAGTCTTCCATTATTGTATGCCAGTATCCACGTCGAGGATACCGATTAGGAGAGGTATGAACCAAAAAATTATATTGAGGATTATCAAGTGCACGGGCTAATTTCATAAGTACGATTTTGAGTGCAAGTGCCATATCAGAAACTGAACCGCGGGACGCATAAAAATCAACTTCGTGAGTTTTTGGCAGAAGCCATATTTCAAAAGGAAAACGGGATGCAAAAGGACAAAAAGCAACGAAATGATCATTTTCATAAACAATCCTTTTCCCTACATCTTTTTCCTGCGTAATAATGTCACAAAAAACACAACGTTCCTTGCTCTTGTAATATTGTCCCGCCCCTTCCAACTCCTCTTTAACTCTTTTTGGAGTAACGGGGGTTGCAATCAACTGGCTGTGAGAGTGTTCAAGCGAAGCACCAGCCTCTTCACCTTCGTTCTTGAATACTAAAACAAACCTAAAACGGGTATCTCTATACAGGTCCTGAATCCTGTCCTGACACACCGTAATAACATTACTGATTTCCTCAACGTTTAAATCCTTAGTGCTTTTTTTGTGATCGGGTGATTCAATAATTACTTCATGCGCCCCGAAACCGCTCATTACGTCATACATACCCACACCTTGTTTCTTAAGTTCACCGTCAATTCCTAATACCGGAAACTTATTGGGTATAACCCTAACCTTCCATCCAGAAGAGTTAGGCTCTGAATGTTCTTCAGGCCGGATTGCATAAATTTCAGGTGGGGTCATATGCTCATTACCGTAACACAATGGACAAGTGGCTGTCTGAGTCTTCTCCCTTCTCTCAGACATAAAGCTAGAAGGTCTTTTCCCTCTTGTGGTTGAAATAATCACCCACCGTCCAGTAACAGTATCTTTACGTAATTGAGCCATATATACTCCCTTTACAGTATACTATAAAAATAATTAAGCAATAATTATATACTATAACCTTATAAAAGGCAAATAAATGCTAACATTCTCTGGTACTTACACCTAATTGTGATAAAGTGCGGCATTTAACAGTTTTTTGGTATAGGGCTGCTGAGGTTTTTCAAAAATTGAATCACACTCCCCCTCTTCAACAAGTGATCCTTCTCGTATTACAAATACATAATCAGCTATATGACGTACCACAGCCAGATCATGTGAAATAAAAAGCACAATTAAAGAACGGCTCTTAACAAGCTCCTCTATAAGCAATAATATTGATGACTGTACCGAAACATCAAGGCTTGATAGCGGTTCGTCCAAAATTAACACTTCAGGCTCAACAATAAGACTTCGTGCAAGTGCTATTCTCTGTCTTTCACCACCGCTTAATTCATGCGGATATTTATAAACCGAATCTGCGGGTAAATTTATTTCTTTCAAAATATTCCCGATTCTCTCATCGATTTCCTTACCTTTAATTCCTTTATTGACGAGTCCTTCGCTTAGTATCTGATAAATGCTAAACCGCGGATTTAACGAAGTAAAAGGATTCTGAAAAACTAACTGAAATGGAAGCGTTCCTCCCTGCCTCTTGCAAAAATGTTTACCTATCAGAACTTCATCATTAAAACTAACCTCGCCTTCATCCGGTGGTATAAGCCCCACCAATATTTTCGCAATAGTAGTCTTACCGCTTCCGCTCTCACCTACCAGGCCGTAAATTTTTGTACTGTCTATTTTCATTGTTACGTTACATAATGCATCAACCGATGAAAACGATTTAGCAAAGAAACTACTCTTTTTATAAAACTTTTTTGATAAATTATTAACAGAAAGTTGATTTCTCATATTTATACCATTCGGCATTGTACGATATGCGTATCTGATATTTTTTTATACATTTTCCCCATGCTGCATTCAGGAATTTTTTGTCTGCATCGTGACTGAAACGGACAACCAGAATCCGGCACCTCATAAGAGCCACCACTACCAAACGAAAATTTTATCTCCCTCTTGCCTTTAACGCTGGGAAGAGCATCAAGCAAGGCCCTGGTATACGGGTGTTTGGGATTAGTAAAAAGCTCTTCAGTAGTTGCGGTCTCAACAACATTTCCCATAAAAAAAACATAAATACGGTCACAAAAATTCCGGGCTAATCCTAGATTATGAGTAGTTAACAGAAATGAGACATTATCCTTATGACGGATCTCCTTGAACAAATTGATAATAGCATACTCTGTAGTAACATCAAGGTTTGAAGTCGGCTCATCCGCTACAATTAATTCCGGATTAACCAAAAGTGCTAATGCAATAAGGATTCTCTGCTGCATTCCGCCGCTTAACTGATGTGGGTAACTCTCGACATTGACCGCCTGAGGCGAAAGGTGTACCGAATTAAGAGCTGAATTAACGCACGCTGTTATTTCACGGTCTTTTAACTTTTTCCCGCCCACTTTTATAATTTCTTTAAAATTTGTAAAAATAGGAAACAACGGATCGAGCGAACTC
>CAZLCT010000106.1:0-7872 GCA_964558015.1 uncultured bacterium
GGCAACAAATACAATTTTATTAACTTTTTTACTCAATCGGCTAAATAATTACAATGTTCTTATTTGCTCCTTTTCCCTTAATCTGTATGCAATATTAAGTAAACAATTTTTAAAATATAAAAAAATCCGTTATCCTCCTCTCTCCTTTTTCTGCAATCATGGCATGCAAAAAAAATAATTAAGAATTTATAGTAGTCAAAAAAAATGTCCACTTATCTTGAGTGGACATTTTAAAAATTTAAAAAATTTTACCCAAATTTTTAACCGCATTCAGAAAAAGCACATGCCCGGCATACTGCACAACCCCCTTCATGTTCTATTACACCGCCGCATTCAGGGCAGGCACCTCTTGAAATAATTTCCTCTACAACCGGTGATATAAGAATATCCCCCCGTTCTTTTTGATATAAACGAATTGCTTTAGCAATAGCATCAGCACATGATGAAATCTTATTACTCCCTATTCCCTTAGGTCTATGACAGCTTATTCCTATTAACTGCTTTATTATTGAATCAGCAGATACACCGCTTCTCCAGGCAAGTGAAACTAGGCGACCTATTGCTTCGGATTGAGCGCCCGCACATCCACCCGCCTTTCCTATATTATTAAACAATTCAAATAGCCCCGTCTCATCTTCATTAATTGTAACATATAAAGGACCACATCCAGTTTCCATCTGAATACTTCTTCCTATTAATGTCTTAGGTCTTTTCTTTTTAGCCAATCGTTTTGAAAAAGTATTATTATCTTCTTTAATATCTTTCCCCTTTACCTCCTGATTATTCTTATCATTATTGTTACCTGCAGTGAGCACCTGTTCATCACGTGAACCGTCACGATAAATTGTAACTCCTTTACATCCTAATTTATATGCTAACTCATATACCTGTCTTACATCATCTTTAGTTGCCTTATTAGAAAAATTGACCGTTTTTGAAACTGCATTATCAGTGAACTTTTGAAATGCCGCTTGCATTTTCATATGATACTCAGGAGAAACATCATGCGCAGTAACAAATATACGCTTATACCTATCAGGAATTTCATCACAATTCTTTAAGGTTCCATCTTTGGCAACCCTTTCCATTAACTCTTTTGAGTAAAATCCTTCACGTCGAGCAATTTGTTCAAAGATTGAATTTACCTCAACAAGCTTATCCTTATCCATAACATTTCTCACAAATGCCACAGCAAAAAGAGGTTCAACCCCAGATGAACACTCAGATATAATACTAATTGTACCAGTAGGAGCAATGGTAGTAGTTGTCGCATTCCTTATGGGCATACCCTCACGGGAGTCATATATACTACCGGCAAAGTTAGGAAAGACTTCCTTTTCTTTTGCTAATTCGGAAGAGGCCTCTTTTGATTTTTGATCGACAAAGCTCATGATTCGCTCTGCCATTAAAATTCCTTCTTCTGAATTATAAGGTGTACCCAGCTTAATCAGCATATCAGCAAACCCCATAATGCCTAATCCAATCTTTCTATTATCTTTTGTCATTTTCTCTATCATCGGCAGAGGGAAAACGTTTACATCAATTACATTATCTAAAAAACGAACAGCAAGCTTAACAGTTTTTTCTAACTCCTGATAATCAATTGTGCCGCTATTAACAAATTTAGATAAATTAATTGAACCTAAATTGCAGGATTCATAAGGAAGCAATGGCTGCTCACCGCACGGATTAGTACTTTCAATTTCACCAACCTTGGGGGTCGGATTATCCTTATTAATTCTGTCTAAAAATATAATTCCTGGCTCACCATTTCGCCATGCCAATTCAACAATTTTTTCAAAAACACTTCGAGCATTTAATTTACCAACGCAATTCTTAGCCCGTGGATTAATCAATTCATACTCTTCATTTTTTTCCAGGGCTTTCATAAATTTTTCCGTGACTGCAATTGAAATATTAAAATTATTTATTTTTTTCTCCTGCCTTTTACAAGAAATAAATTCAAGAATATTAGGATGATCAACCCTTAAAATTCCCATATTTGCACCACGGCGAGTTCCTCCTTGTTTAACTGCTTCAGTAGCTGCATCGAATACTTCCATAAAAGATATAGGACCTGAGGAAATTCCTTTGGTAGATTGTACAATATCGTTCTTGGGACGTAAGCGAGAGAAGGAAAAACCGGTTCCGCCGCCTGACTTATGAATAATAGCAGTACTTTTTAATGTTTCAAAAATTGAATCCATAGAATCTTCGATAGGAAGTACAAAACAAGCCGCTAACTGTCCTAGTGGTCTTCCTGCATTCATAAGGGTAGGTGAATTAGGCATAAATTTCAACTCAGTCATAATTCTATAAAATTCTTTTTCTATATACTCAACATCAACACCGGTATCGTACAATTTTTCAGCAGAAGCTATATGTCGAGCCACACGGCGGAAAAGTTGTTCCGGGGTTTCAATTACCTCTCCCTTCTCATTTTTACGTAAATACCTTCGTTTTAAGACAGTAAGAGCATTATTAGATAGTTTAATACTACTATAAGTGCCTAATCCTTTTTCACTCAATGAAGAGTCAATATCATTTACTTTCTCTGCCTTAAAACTTACATTTTGATCCATTACAATATCCTTTCTTCCTTGGTCTATATCACCGTTTTTTCCATTTTAGTATGATTTTTCCCATCATTCATAATAACGGCATATATTGTGGTTACCTTTAATTATAACACCATATGTAGTAACATCAAGAACAAAAATCCCATTACTAATGCATTGCAAAATAAGATGTTACGGAAATAAAACCTTTACTTTTTTACTATCCTCTGGATGGAAACTCAATTTAAATTGAGTTATCATAGGATGAAATGTTAATAAAAATTATTGATAATTTTTTTTGATTTTTTGTTTTATAATCTACTTATTAATTATTAAGGAAGCAATAAACGAAAGTATACATGCTATTGTGGAGAAATAGCGTTTACAGGACAGACAGGAACACATGCACCACAATCCACGCACTTCTCAGGGTCGATTTTATAAATGGGATCTCCTTTAGAAATAGCATTTACAGGACACTGACTCTCACAACTACCGCATGAAACGCAATCAGAACTAATTACATGTGCCATTATTTTCTCCTCAAATATACTATTGAATTTTTAAAAGATAACTTTAATGAAGGTAAGAAAAATTATATCTCCATCAAATTAAAAGTCAAGTCAAAAAAAATTATTTAGAGGGCCAAAATATTTTTGAAAAATTTTTTTTATATTTTTTCTTGACAAAATATCTTTTGACAATCAAATTTCTATTGAAATTATTTTTACTAGCTAAAAAATGGTACAGTACATTTTTTTAGTTAATGTTTTCTTGCTAACCATTTTTAAATTTAGTCTGCTTAGCAATATTATTTATTTTCCTATACAAAATTCACTAAAAATGAGATTTAAAACATCTTCGCTGTACACTTCACCGATTAATTCTCTAATTGCATCTAAAGCATCACGTATATCGTATGCTAGTAGTTCTACTGATCCTTTTTTTTTGAAAATATCGAATGCATTTTCAATATGTCGGAACGATTTTTCTAAAGCCTTCTTATGACGAACTCGTGTAATAATTATTTCATTGTTTGATCTGGATCCTCCCCAAACATACTGGACCATCTTTTTCTCTAAATCAGAAACACCCTCTTTGGTAACCACAGAAATTTTTAATATATTTTGTTCATCAGAACACCACTCATTTACCTCATTGCTATCAATACAGGAGGTGAGGTCATTTTTATTTATAACAATAATAAACTTTTTATCTTTAATCTCATTATAAATATTCCTATCCTCATCATCAATCGGGCGTGAGCCGTCTAATATAAACAGTATCAAATCCCCTTTGGCGTAATGCTGCCTTGTCTTCTCAACACTTAAATAATCAAGCTCATGACGAGGAGAGGGAATAATTCCTGCTGTATCAACAACCCGGAACAAAATACCCCCGATTTCTATTAATTCTTCAAGTGCATCACGTGTCGTCCCCGGATACTTCGATACAATAGCACGATCCCTATTTAAGAATGTGTTAAGTAAAGATGACTTACCTACATTTGTTTTGCCCACTAAAACGGTATGAACTCCTTCACGTATAACTTCGCCGCTTTTATATGTTGCAATGATCTTTGAGAGTGAGTTTAAAATTTCCTCAAATTCACTTTCAAGCCTAATATTTGAAAAAATATCTGTATCCTCATCAGGAAAATTAATAAATGCTTCAATATGAGAAAGCAATTTAATTAGTTGTTCTTTAGTTTTATTCACATAAAAAGAAAAATGTCCTTCTAGATGCTGAAGAGCTGTTTTTGTGCCCAAATCCGTTTTAGATTTAATAATAGATAATACAGCCTCAGCCTGCAATAGATCGATTCTTCCATTCAAAAAAGCACGTTTGGTAAATTCACCAGGCAGAGCTAATCGTGCTCCTTTATCAATAAGGATATCTAAAATTTTCTTTGTTAAAATTATTCCCCCGTGGGTATTTATTTCAACAATATCTTCTTTAGTAAATGAACGAGGTTTCCTTTGCACATTGATCAACACTTCATCAATTGTCTCATTATTATAAACAATTTTTCCATAACGAATTGTATGTGTAGGAATCGAAGAAAGGCTTGCTTTATTTATCCTGCAAATAGATTCAGCTATTTCAATAGCCTGTGGTCCTGAAAGGCGCACTATACTAATACCTCCTTCACCAATAGGAGTTGAAATAGCACAAATGGTATCGTTTGGATTAAAATAATTCATATCAACATTTAAATATTTTTTTTATTTCACCGACTAAAAATAAAGATCCAGTACATACAATTAATGAATTAGGAGTTGAAATATTTAATGCATACTTATACGCTTCCTTTACTGAATTCATTCCAACAGCCCCAGGAAAATATCTTACTGCCTTTGATTTTAACCTTCTCGCATCGCACGAGCGTTCATGTTGGGTCTGTGTAATAATAATAAAAGGATTAAGTTTGTGTAACTCCCGTAATAATTTATCAATATTTTTATCACCTGATACAGCAAATATTACAATCACATCTTTTCCTGGAAAAATTTCCCGTACAGATAATACAACCGCCCGCATTGCGTCCGGATTATGTGCACCATCTACAACAGTAGATGGATTATTTGAAATAACTTCAAACCTTCCAGGCCACGAAACTTTTTTTAATCCACATTTTATCTTAAAGTTAGATTTTTTAAATGAAAAATGTTCTCCTAAAAGTTCAAATGCACGTAAAGCCAAAGCAGTATTTTCGGCTTGAAAGTGGCCTCTTAATGGCAAAAAAAGGTCCTTAAAGTTTTTATAACGAAATTTCATTCCCTTTGATGTATAGTGCACAGAAGAAACCCCAAAATCCCGTTTATAATAAAAAATTTTGGTTCCTCTTGCAATTGCAGTTTTCCTAAGAACTCTACGCACTTCGGGCCTCTGCCATGCAGAAATGACCACAGAATTTCTTTTAATTATGCCTGCCTTTTCACGAGTAATCTTAATGAGAGAACTACCTAAAATATGTTCATGATCATATCCTATAGAGGTTATAATAGAAAAAAGAGGATTAAGCACATTTGTAGCATCAAGTCTTCCACCTAAACCAACCTCAAAAAGTGCACAATCAACATTCTCATGAAAAAAATATAATATGGCTACTACTGTCAGAACTTCAAAATATGTCAGACTGCCCCCATGTCTTTTTACATCCCATCCCTTCCTAAGACAAGCATTTATTTGTTCAATATGTCGGGAAAAGCACGCTTTAGTGATTCTCTTGCTTCCAATTCTTATACGCTCTGTTATATCCAGCAAATGAGGAGATGTATACAAACCTACACGATACGATTGACTATTAAGAAGTCCATGAAGTATTGCTGCAGTAGATCCTTTCCCATTTGTACCGCCGATTAAAACACTTTTAATATGTTTATGAGGATTACCGAGAAGGGACAGCAGATTTGTAACTCTTTTTAAGTTAAAACTATTTTTATACTTATAAAAATTTCTTTCTTCGTAATTGGCAAATGAGTTGAGGAAGCGAAGCGCTTGTGTGTATTTCATGGAAAACGCAAATCTTGCGTTCTGTTAATGGCGAAAATGGCGTCTGCCTGTACAAACCATAATCATATTATGTTTATTAACCGCATCTATAACTTCATTATCACGTATCGACCCTCCAGGCTGTATAATAGCCTTAATTCCAGCTATGTAGGCTCGGCCTATATTATCGGGTTTCGGGAAAAATCCATCGCTAGCACAATAAGCAGACTGACTCCTTAATCCTGCCTTCCTACAAGCTATATGCATTGAATCAATGCGGCTCATTTGACCGGCTCCGATGCCAACCGTCGATTTATTTTGCGTAATAACAATAGCATTTGATTTTATAACCTTAGCACACATCCATGCAAAAATGAGTTCACTAATGTCATGAGATGACGGCTTTTTTCTTGATACAACCTTCATATGCTTTTTAAAATTCTTGAGATTACCAGCAATAATATAATCATGGTCCTGTACCAATAAGCCACCATTTACAAACCGCAGGTTATATCTTTCTTCATTTAAAACCTTGGAAATATTAGCAACTTCAATAACCCTTAAATTTTTCCTTTGCTTCAACAATTTTAAAGCATCTTGTGTAAAGCGAGGAGCAATCATTAACTCAAAAAAAGCCAATTGATCAAAAATAAACCGAGCCGCTTTTTTATCAATCAAGCGATTGACCACAACAATACCACCGAAAGCGGAAAGAGGATCAGAATCAATCGCTCCATGAATTGCGGTCAGAAGAGAAGGGTTTTCTCCTATTCCACACGGATTCGTATGTTTTATAACAGCTGCCGCCGGCTCTTTAAACTCATTTATAATTTCCAAAGCCGCATAAAAATCCATAATATTATTATAAGACATCTGTTTCCCGTGAAGTTGCTTAATAGTACTGTTCTTAGAAATCTTTTTATAAAAAGCCCCCTTTTGATGTGGGTTTTCTCCATATCTTAACGATTGAGCTTTTTGATAAGCAAGATGTAATCGTTCAGGTAACTCATTGCTGTCTTCTGATAAAAAATTATGAATGGCAGAATCATAATATGAAGTTAAAGAAAAAACTTTTATAGCGAGCTTTTTCAAAAAATTATCCGGTATCTTACCATTATACTTTTTCATATAACCAAGTACTTCATCATAATCATTAACATCAGAAACAACAGCCACGGACGAAAAATTCTTGGCAGCCGCCCTAAGCATTGAAGGCCCTCCTATATCAATATTATCTAAAGCCTTGCCTAAAGTTACATTTTTATTCCTAATAACCTCCGTAAAGGGGTAAAGATTTACTACAACCATATCAATTGGTTTAATACCATACTGCTTAATGTCCTTTTTATGCCGTTTGTTTCTGCGTAAAAACAAAAGCCCGCTGTGAATTAAGGGATGTAGTGTTTTTACCCTACCATCTAAAATCTCAGGAAAACCGGTAACATCAGAAATAGGAGTTACTTTTATTTTATTATGCTTCAGTACTGAAAGTGTGCCCCCAGTGGAAATTATTTCCACACCAAACCTTCTTAATTTTTTTGCAAAAGGCACGATTCCCTTTTTATCATAGACACTTATTAATGCCCTTTTAATGGTAAACACTTATTTTTCTCCTTTGATATATTAATTATAAAACTTTGTACATTTTTTAAACAAATAACAAATCACAAGCATCAAATTACAAACAATATACAAATCACAAATTCAAATTAATAAAACATAGTATTTCTTTTTTCATTTTGTAATTTTGTTAATTGAGACTTGTTATACTGCTCCCCGTTAAGTAAAAGGTGGAAATTAGGAGAAAAAACTCCTAAAA
>CAZLCT010000107.1:0-7836 GCA_964558015.1 uncultured bacterium
AACTTCCATCATCACTTTATTTTTAACAGCTGATTTTATTATATCTTCGTCAATATTAACGGACCGCAATTTATCATCTATAATCTGCCAGGTCATACCCTGAGCAGAAAGATTAAATTTATCAGCTATATACTGAGCAAAAGCCCGTGATGATTGCTCAAAAAAACGTATATCATGGGACCGTCCTAATTTCTTTAAATCTTTTACATTCTGCTTAAGCCGTGTAAATGCCATCTTTTTTCTTTTAAGAACTATATCTTTATCAAGCAAATCCTGACGGCGTTTAAGAATATTAAATAAAATTAACAATAAAAATAAAACAAAATCAATACCTATTAGTCCCATCTTTGTACGTTTTAGGCGATATAAGCGATCAACCATAACCTGCTTAATATATTGTATATCATGAGCTTCCAGAACAATCTCTTCTTTTAACTCTTCTGGAACCTGGGTTGTGCGGGGACCTAAAGTAGGAGAAGCGAACTCATCCGGAAGTACAATAATGGAAAACGGGCCGTTAATCAGACTCAAATATTTTTTATAAGTTAAATTAAAATAATCAAAAGTCACTGCGGGTATAGTTTGCTCACCGCTTTTAGTAGGAACAAAAATAACCTCAAATACTTTTTTACCGTGGATTATGCCGCCTTCTTTTAAAATTTGAGTTGAAACATCACTATCGTAAATCTTAAATTCATCCGATTCTTCAAAGGAGGGTTTTTCAATAGTTTCTATATTCCCCTTGCCCTCAATCTCTATTTTCATGGTGACAGGTTCATTCTGCTTTACTTTACGTTTGTCAATCCCCACTTTTAATTTAAAATCACCGCTTAGACCCGTAAATCCAGGGGGTTTCCCCTGCTCGGGAAAAGGAATTACGTTAATGGTGATTGGTTTTGTTTCCAAAAGGCGTGCTTCACGGCGTGTAAAAAATTTATTTCCGAAGAAACTATCATCGAAAAATGAATCAAATACATCATTGTTTCTGGTTTCTTTTTTCGCAGAACATTTAATAGTTCCGGGATTAATTGTATAACTTCCGGAACTTGTGGGAAAAAGCGCAACTTTTCTGATCTGAGCCTTTACATAACGCCTACCATTAATGAAAACCTCCTCCCTGGAACGATATTCCTTCTCAGGAAGATCTTCAATCCAAAATCCTGACATCTCCGCTTCCTGTTCGAATCCTTCGTAACGTACACTCATATTCGTGTATATTGTATATGTCAATAAAATCTGCTCATTGGGATATACCTCATTTTTATCAACCGATGCCTGAATAAAAAGATCTTCATCTGCGCCACGTGTAACAGAAGATGCGGTCTGCGGCGCTGTTGGTTGAGTTGCCGTCTGGGGTGCAGTAGTAAATGGAGTACTTGTAGGCGGCGGAATATGAGGAGCCCCCTGAGGTTTTGTTCGTGTTTGTTGTCCACTGAGAGAAAGAACTTTAATTTTAATAGGTTCGGTGCGGTAAACTATATTTTCTATAGGAACTTCAAATGGTCCAATACTGAAATCCCCTGTTTTAGTAGGAACAAGAACATAGCGAAATTCCAATGTATGCTCGCTCGTTCCGTTCACAAAAGCAAAATGACTTGATCTTCCTGTATAATATGTATTAAAAGCCTCAAATTGAGGCAATCGCGGCCGTTGAAGATTTCCGACATTTCCGACTACCTTAATTGTCATATGAATTTCATCATCAATATCAACAGTTCTCTTATCAAAAGATGTTATTACTTTAACGGCTTCAACATTTCCGACAAATAGACACAAAAATAAACATGCAAAAACAAATGACAAATATATTTTTATTTTTTTTCTCATTGAATGCATGATAATATTTTATTCACTATTACCTTAAAATTTTAGTGTTTTATTAAGATCAAACAGTTTCTTTAACGTGGTTAGGTTATTATTGACACAATCAAGTTCATCTTTCAATTCATTAATAGACGAAAAGAACATACAAATATTAAAGAATTCCTCCTCAAAATAAGGTGGTTCCTCAAGACGAATATTTTTATTAAAAGACAGCTCCCTTTTAATCTGTGCAAAACTTTCTCGTAATTTTGTCAAATAAGGATAATTACGTTCCCTTAAATATCCAATAAATCTCATCCCTCTCTCACGCTTTGAAATATTTCCTTTATCCAGCAAGGCCTTAATTTCTTTAGTATCCAAAAAACTATTTAAAGAAATTCTTTCTCTTTTTAATGTACTATTCATTGAATCACAAAATATTTTTAACTCGCTTACTGAAAAATAACAATACTGTAATACCTTACTATGTAAAACTTTCTGAATATTACTTGAAAAATGTGCCAAAATTAATGCTGAACGAAAATTTAATTCATTCTTAAATAATAACTCCTTAAGTGCCGGAATAAGTTTAATTACGCTTACATGCTCCTCAATAACTTTCAATGAAGGATCCAAACCAATAAGCGGTGCAACGACGCATCTCAACATTTCTTTATTAAAACAGAAACGCTTTTGTGCTTTATGCAAAGCAATGCATTTATCAAAATCAGTTAGAGATGTATTATTGTTTTCAAGTGCTATGAGAAACGTATCTCGAGGCTTAACCGCACCCTCCGGTATCGTCAAAGCGGAAACAAAAGGTTCCTTGAGTATGCGCAAGCAATTAAGCCGCTTAAAACCAGAAATAATAGTAAATTTATCACCATCTTCGGCAAGTAACGGAGGCATAAGTATGCCTCTTTTTTTGATTGATTTAAAAAGCATCTCATCTTCAAGACTGTAGCGATGAAAATAAGTATCATTTTTAAAAAGAATTTTTTTGAGTGAAACAGTCTTAAGAGAATAATTTAAACCGTTTTTCCATTCGTTTTTATATACTTTAACCATTTCTTTTCAAATTGTTCCTTTTTCAGGTAAAGATTATCATAAAATGCTTTCTCAAAATCTTTCCCCTTTTTAAGGTCTTGTAAGATAGCTTTTAGTTTATACATTTGATAACGCTTTAATAAATATTGAACCATTGAGAAAGACTGCTGATAGAATAAATGAATATTAACATTATTAATTCCTCCATGATGAGTGAAAAAACTATCAAAAGGAATCAAGCCGTTATTGTATACAGCATCATTTAAAATATCAGTGTTTATTTTAATAACTCTGTTTTCCTCATGCTGCGCAAGACCTTCATTTAACCATGTAGGACAATTTACGCCGCCGAGTTCATATACAAGCGCATGAACATATTCATGCCACACAAGACTTTTAAAGGTCTCGGGATCTGTATTCCCATCAATTGCGGGCAAACGTATTTTTCCGTCATATAATGCCCTTATTCCTCCATGTGTGTCGCCTCCCTGGGCATTAAAATCGTCACGGTTATAAATAATCACAGTAATCTTTGTCTTTGGAAAATAATTAAAATCCCGTCCAACCATTCTATAAGCGCTCCTTAGGATTTCATTTATTTTATATCCACTTGTATCAGTTTTTTCCTTATCATATCTAATAATGAATTTATCCGAACGATATGAAGCAAGTCCTTTCTCTATCTTCTTCTCTTTAGCAAGTTTCTTCAACTTTGCTTTCAACATCTGTACCTGTTGAGGCTTCACTGCCTTCTCCTCTAAAGCCAGTCCCCAATAATATTCCGCTTTATCCAAATCTTGGCGGAAATATGCAATTTCACCTAATATCTGGTATACATATGCATTATCAGAACGGTAGTCAAGAGCCGCTATTAAATACTCCTCGGCCTTTTTATATTCCCGCTGATTATAAAATTCCACCCCGATGTTATATAACACAAGTCCCAACTCCCCTAAAAATCTCTCATTCACAGAATCATATTCAACAGCTTTATGATAACTAACTATTGCATCATTAATCTTATTTTCTTTTATTTGCTGCTGCCCTAGTTTGATGTATGTTATGCTTAAATTTTTTACGATTGTCTCATTGCTTTTATCAAACTTTAATGCTTCAGATAAATAAAAAAGTGCCTCGAGTAATTTTTCTTCTTCGATCTTCTCCAATGCGTATGCGTTATATGCTTTAATAAGATTCTCACGGCATATTTTATTTTTCTCATCAAGGCTCACAGCATATTTAAATATTTCTATAGCATCAACATATTGATTACCCTCAAGCAACTGAACCCCTTTATTATTAATCTCAGTTATATCAGTTATTTCACTAAGATCATAGGTTTCATCTTCTTCATCTTCACCAAAATCTACCGATTGTGAATAAAGAGACGGCGAGCAAAAAATTACTATAAACAAAAATATAAATCCTATTAATAAAATACTCTTTTTCATTATCATAAATAGCCTTTTTAAAAAAACCTTACATTACCATCAAAAACTCTGTGCTTTTGCCCAATCAATTCGTTTCTTAAGAGAAGGATGACTGTAAAAAATAAATTCAACGAACGGATGCGGCGAAGGATCAGATAAATTCATACGGCCCAATTTTTCCATTGTAGTAATAAAATCATTTGGTCTTTTTGTTTTATTCAATGCAAACTCATCAGCTTCCCTTTCCATTTTACGCGAATATGCATTCTGAAGAGGCAAAATAGCCAAATTGAAAGAAAAAAATATCAAACAAATCAAAGGAAATGTAGCTACATCTTCCTGCCCGTTAAAACCAAAGGTAGATAAAGAATTAGCTAACGCTAAATAAGCCAAATAAAAAGCAATTAATGAGGAGCTTGCAGAAAATAAAATATTCTTCCAAATATGCCTCATCGTATAATGACCGACTTCATGAGCCACAACAGATTCTATCTCCTCTGGATTAAATTCGGAAATTAATGTATCACCCAAAACAACTCGTTTTGTTCTGCCAATGCCACAAAATGCTGCATTCGCTTTTTTTGTTGTTTTACTGAGATTTAGTGAATATACATTACTAATCTTGAGTTTTGTCCCCTCTACCAGTCTCATAATTAATTCCTTAATTTTTTCGTCTTTTATTTCCTGATATTTATAAAATAAAGGAATTATAATTACGGGAGCGAGTTTCCCCAAAATGATAGAAAAGAAAATCCAAAACGCCCAACACCACAACCACCATCTTTGCGGGCTCAGGCGGATAATTCCGTAAAGCATTTCTAACAATATAAATCCAATTCCTAAAGCAAGAAGTCTCTTTTTACAATCATCCCAAAACCATGACTTAAAATTTTGATTAGAAAGATTAAATTTATGCTCCAAAACAAATGAAGAATAAAGGTCTAAGGGAAAATCAAAAACAAAAGAAAAAAGATAAAAGAAAATAAAATAAAAAAAGATAACTAAAAAATAGTTACCCGAAAGACCAATAGCCCAATCTCTAAAAATACATGTAAGCCCAGAAAATGTAACAACAAACAACAATGTAACTGTCAGTATTAGATTAACTATAGTTAGCCGTATCTTTATTTTTGAATATTCCTTGGCTTTTACATCATCTGTCTGAGATATGTCGTTATTATTATTCATCATTACTATTTTACACTCCCTTTTTGTTATTTATATTAATATAGTACTATAATAGTTAACGAAATATTTATGCATTTTATTTAATTTTTTTCTTAATAAGCATATGGTAATCTTGGCGCACCATATTAAAAAATCCTATTGTCTTCTCATCCTTATAATCAGGATATGTCCATTCAAGTGGTCTAAAGCTGCCTTTCTCGAACATTAAAGTTACCTCTGCATAAATCCCCTGTCCTATAAATATACGATGTGAATATTCCTTTGTACTTGCGAGAACAAGTTTAGAAAGGCTAATATAGCCTGGATCTATATTAACGCGCCTTTTACCTCCTTTAGAGAGTTTTCTCTCTATTGCATTAGTTTTAACTTTAATCCGAGCCAATCTATCTTTATCAATCAACTTGTCAAAAGAATAATATTTCCGTGTTATCGTATCACCAAGTTCAGCGTTATAATATGTTGTATGAGAAAATGGATATTCAGAACTAACCTGCAAAAATTCACCAAACGTACTATTCAATATTTTTTCGGTCTTATTCCGAACAATATCATCAGCATATAACAGCCCACAAATCAGCAGTGCTTTATCAGGTTTTCTTATCTCAGCCATAGTCTATAATTTTTTATTATCAGTAGAGAGTAGAGAAAGTTTTTAAAAATTACTAATTTTGTTAATTGTAATTTCGTCTTTGTAAATTGTTTATTGTAATTTGTAATTTTATTCTCTCTACTCCTCTAACTCAACCCTTTCCTATTAAATTTAAAAACTCAGAACGTGACTTTGCATCAGTACGAAAACTTCCTAACATTGAGCTGGTAACAGCCGTAGAATTCTGCTTTTCAACACCTCTCATAACCATACAAAGGTGCAAAGCTTCAATAACACATGCAACACCAGAGGGTTTTAAAACATCCATTAAGGTCTCGGCAATTTGGCAGGTGAGGCGTTCTTGGATCTGGAGACGACGGGCAAAGACTTCAACAATTCTGGGAATTTTTGAAAGCCCGATAAGCTTACCTCTGGGAATATATGCAACATGACACCTGCCGTAAAAGGGAAGCAAATGATGTTCGCAAAGGCTAAAAATGTCTATATTTTTGACAATTACCATCTCATCATACTTTTCCTCGAATATAGCATTCTTTAGAATTTCCTCTGGATTCTTATTATATCCGCTTGTTAAATACTGAAATGAGGCAGCAACTCTTCTGGGTGTCTCTAAGAGTCCTTCTCTTTCAGGGTCTTCCCCAATTTTTAATAGTAAATCTTTTATTACTTTTTCCATACCAAACCCCCATTTATATTAAACGTTTATTACTTTTGTCATTTACGTAATTTATAACATTTGCAAGCACCTTTATTCTAGATCCTTTTTTGCCCGGTTCCACATGACATCCAGCTCCTTCAAGGGCACATTCCCAAGTACTTTTTTCTGACGGCGCAACTCGGCCTCGATATATTTAAATCTTTTAATAAACTTACTATTCGTTTTACGCAATGAAATTTCAGAATTTATATTTAGCTTTCGTCCAAGATTAACAACAGCAAACAACAAATCTCCCAATTCTTCCTGTATATTTTTACTGTTTTTCTTTTTCTTCTTTAATTCCTTTTTAATTTCATCTAGTTCTTCTTCTAATTTATCAATTACACCCCGAATGTCAGGCCAATCAAATCCAACCCTAGCAACACGTCTTTGTATTTTATCAGCTCTCATAAGAGCGGGAAATTCATTACTTAGGTCATCTAAAACTGATTTCCTTGCGCGTACCCCTTTTTCACTCCCTTTTGCTCTATGCCAAAGATCATGTGCAGATCCAGAAGTGCTTGCCTTCTCATTCCCAAAAACATGAGGATGCCTGTGTTTCATTTTTCTAACTGCCCCTTTAATAACGGACTTTTTAGAAAAATATCCGTCATTCTCTCCCATAGCAATTATCATAGAAATGATACATAAAATATCACCCAGCTCTTCTTCCAGTTTATCATATTTATTTTGAAGACTTGCATCTATAATTTCATAAGTCTCCTCCAGGAGACATGACATGAGGGACTCATATGTTTGTTCCTTATCCCAAGGACATCCGTGGGGACCGCGTAAAATTTTCATTACATCAACTAACTCTTTCATAAGATATCCTCTTCCCAATCACTTATATTCGATAACTTTATCATCATAAACTGCCGTCGATTCAACATTTTCAAGGTCGAAACTATCTCGATATAAAATAAATTTCGGCGGGATTTCACCTAAAAAACGGGATGGCACATTATTCATACGAGTTCCGTAAAGACGTCGGTTCCTTGCATAGCTAAAATAAACCTTCTCTTTAGCACGTGTAATAGCGACATAACAAAGACGCCGTT
>CAZLCT010000108.1:0-7831 GCA_964558015.1 uncultured bacterium
AACGTGACGCGAGTCGAACCCCGCAACCTCAAACAGTACAACTACTTGTGTCACTTCATAAAAAACGGTCTATGGGGATGCTCATATCTCTCGGCCAACCGATTAATACTTCATTGCCCTATCAAAGAGGTATTTTATCAAAAAAGCTGGTAAATGCGAGATAAAGTTTTATAATCCAGGTACATCTCAAATTCAACCCCTTATCATATTAAAGTGAGATTTTTTCAACTCCAGCGACAACCTCATTCTCTCTATAATTATAAACAATTCCTACACTATATCGCGCTCTGGTAACAGCGACATAAAACTTTGAACGACTCGTGGGCTTTAACTCAGAATTGTTATCTTTTATCCAATCCATCATAGGTTTTGTAGGGTAGATTAATACGCGGTCGAAGCTTAATCCTTTAGAGTTGCCAAAATTGGTAACCCCATATTGATTATTAACACGCTTTTCGGTTACTTTATCTCGCAATTGCATACAGCAGGAATATTTATCAAGATACCTATTAATATCTTGTTCACGAACAAAAAAGACTCCATCATGTCCGGTCATTTCAGCTCGCCCCGAGCTTGTTGCAACATGGTCAGGAAACAACCTATTCGAAAAATCACATATTTTTTGATTACTCCGGTAGTTAATAGTCAATGATGTTGAATCAACTTGAAGATTTTTCTGGATTTCATCATTTTGAAAGAAATAGACAATCTTCGACTTCTTGTACTGCTTATTTTTTGCAGAATTATTTGTTGAATAGGTGCCCTGCCTTGGATCCCCAACTAAAACAATTCTTGATGGTGAGTTAAAAAGTAATTTTAATATTTCGAGATCATATCCAGCTAAATCCTGAACCTCATCTATAAAAATATTTGGATATATCCTGCTTATCCTGCCAATTACTTCACCGTTATTATTTTTATTACATTTTATAACGAATCCGGAAAGCTTATCCGAATATATTCGGTATCTGCCATCAAAATAATACTTTTCAGTATCAGTTTCCTTGGTAAATTTTTTTGACTTCCCCGGCACAAGTGAAAGCCCATTAACTCTCTTTTCAAAAACACCACCTTGATAAGGTTTAACCCCATGTTGTATTAGAAAAGAAAACCAAGTTTGAACAGTAACATTATCTGGAATTCCGCCATTTTTAATTGTAAATTTTTTTCTGATTTCATCTTCGTTTGCTTCAGTAAACGTAGTCACTAAAACATTTTGGCCTGTTATTCTTAATGCTTCTTCTACCAGATACGTTGTTTTACCCGATCCAGCGGCAGCTATAATTAACTTATTCTTGCACATATTTCCATTCGATAGCCTCTAATATGTATTGAGGAAATTTAACATCTTTATTCGTAGAAAATATCTTTAAAGCGCATTCCGTTTTCTTATCCTGCTCTTGCATATAATCGCTTACGGCTTTTTGATCAGAATAATCTGAGCCTGAAACACCTAACACTTCCCTTAATGCATCTAACTGATCTTTATTCGCATCCACGATTAGCGGTTCCAAAGTGTTTAAATCATTCCTGTCATCCGCGCATACTTTTATTGTGTTGACATCTTTATATTTTGCATATTTTTTAGTAATTTTGTTTTCAAAATCGCCATCATTATCAGTCACAACAACTACCGGTTTCTTTATTTTCTCTGCGATTTCTAAAAATCGCAGAAAAGATGTCCCCACAGAGATAACATCTACTTCGTCTTCTATAGGCAATTTGCCCTTATTTTTCAAGAAGGCTTTCTGCACAATTAATTCATCTGAAGGACCTTCAACCAAAATTGCTTTTCTACATAATATCAATCTCAAAGTGTCAAACCCTGCAAGCTTCTCAAAATATTCTTTTGTGCTATCATCTAAATCTGTAATTCTAATCTCATTTCTTTTTAATGAACGTCGATCGAAATTTAAAAGAATCAAACTCTCTAAGCCAAGCTTATTTGCCACAAAACTGCTATGAGTCGATACAATTATTTGCTTTTCATTATGATTATCTTTGATATGCTGAATAAGCTTGTTTAGCTTAGAATATGACAAATGATTTTCCGGTTCTTCAAGCAATAAAATATTTGCTTCTTGTGTCTTTTTATGAGTAAGCGCCAGCTTTGTTTTAACCAAACATTGTTCGCCTCTGCCTGAATAATGAAATGGGATGTCATCCAAATAAGTTGTTAGACTTGTTTCCCACGCCGTTTTTGTAGACATATCAACAGAAAGCTCCACCTTCTTTTCCGATATGCATTTTTGCTTTAATTGTTCATTTATAGCTTTAACTGCCTCATGTTCAGCAAAAGAATCTCTTAATTTACGATGGGCCTGAGATATATTAACTATGTGTTCTTCTGTAAGCAGATCGCGAATAATGCGCGAAATATAAACATCCGAGCCATTTTGATAGCGATTACTTGATGAATCAATTAAAGCAGACTTTAATGGTATGGTTCTTGGAGTTAATCTGTCATCGCGGGCAAAAGATGCCCACGAAAACTCATAGTATTCTATAGGCAAAGATCCTGGTTTATCGTCACATTTCACCAAAAGGTTGTATTCTTTTCGATATTTTTCGTTAAATGATATCTTAAACTGAATCCCGCATTCTTTTTCTTTTAAAGAGTTGCCATTCCCTTCAAAAAGAGCCTTAATAGAATCCTCCTCTATATTATCAAAAAATAATTCAATTACTATGTGCGGGGGCGGCGATGGAGAGTCTGTCCCTAAACTATGCAAATATTGATCTATAACCTTATTATTAAAAAGGGCTTGTGTAAGCTCCACCCCCAAATATCTACCGTAGATCCATCCAGTAAGTGCTAAATGAATAGCTTCTAAAATAGTGGATTTACCCGCCTCATTATCACCAACCAAGATATTAAGATGTTTATTGAGATCCAGCGAAAACTTTCCCTCGAAACACTTAAAGTTCTCAATAATAATCTTCTTTATGTGCATTCTTACCTACCTCACAAGCTCACCGCAAAAAGCTTTGGCTAAAACATAAATTATTAATCTTGCTTAAATAATTTGGTTAACACTGACTTTTGAAACCGCAATAAATTTTTACTCAAAGCAGCACTCTGTACCGAAATATCACTGCTATGCCTCAAAATATCTTTTATCCTATTTACCATTTTCTTCTGATTCTCAATTAACTTAGGATATGAAACCTTTATTTTATCAACATCACTCCTTTTTATTGCATTGAAGGTTGACCCACGTCCCGCAGACATTAACTTAATAGATATGAACTTCATGTAATAATAAAAATATTCCTTATTCAAGATTTTCTTTGGTCTTAAGGCTGCCAAGCCTCGTCCGATACAACACTTTTCACTTGCAATGTTAATCGGGCCAACAGGCGCACGAACAGATAAAAGAATGTCATCTTTTTCAGCTATCTTTGAGGGTTTGGAACACCAATATTTAGGGGTTGGTGATATCTCCCCAAATTCTTTTTTACCCTGAAAAAAAGGAAGCCCCTCGCCTATTGTATTGTAAGTTGTGGAAGGCGGTGATTGTCCCATTACTATAGTCACCACGTCTTTCATTTCTGTTACTTCCCATCCTTTTGAATTTGATTCGATACTATCAATAGCTTCTGTAATTTCTTGTATAGCCTTATGTATTCTTGTTTCGGATTCAGTCACAGCTTTCATTATAATTTCCGGCGACTCAAAATCTTCATCTAATGATTCATCTTTAAGCCAGGTAATGTCAAGCTTGTATCCGCGTTTTTTGACTTGATCAATATGAAAACATCTAAACCGGCCTTGTTCTCCCAAATCTTCACGTTTGCTTCTGCCATTGGGGTCTTTGCCGTAGCAGGCTTCAAATTCTTCAAAATGCTTTGGCGTTAACGGCCGTTCTTTCTTGGTTATTGTCGGCACATTGGAACGCGCGTCATAAATCCATACATTTTCCGTCGGCATGCCTTTCTGGAAAAAGATAACGTTCGCCTTTACCCCTTGGCTGTAGGGCGTAAAAGTGCCTCTTGGTAGTCGTAAAATCGTGTGCAGATTGCAATCCTGCATAAGAATTTCCAAGACTTCTCCTGCTTTATCTTCAAACAGACAATTATCCGGCAATACCATAGCCGCGCGTCCGCCTGGTTTTAAAATGCTCACAACATGCTGAATAAAATTAAGCTGTTTATTGCTGGTTGAAATTGTAAAGTCATCTCTTGCCGGTGCCTGATTTGCGCCTTTGGTTCCAAAAGGAGGATTGGTAAGGATACAATCATATCTTTCTTGGCCAAGCGGAACATAAATAGAATCGTTTAAATAGATATTTGCATGAATACCGTGCAGATAGAGATTCATAAGCGCAAGGCGCCTGGGGCGGGCAACAAGTTCTGTGCCGTAATATGTCTTTGCCATAATACGCTTTTGGTCCTTGCGTTCTATTCGCCCTTTGGTTTTTGCCATAAGCCATTCAAAGGCGCACACCAAAAAACCGCCTGTTCCAGCCGCGGGGTCGCAAATAGTAAAATCCTTTTTCTCTCTGGGATCAGGTTTCATGCAATTAACTATCGACTGGATAAGGACACGCGGGGTAAAATACCCTCCTGCACCCTTTTTACCCTCAGCGGCTGATTTTTCAAGAAGCCCTTCATAAGCCGCGGCTTTAATGTCAACATTAAGAGAAGTCCATTCGGTTTCATCAATAAGATTAATTAAGCGTTTCAAACTTTCAGGCTTTGAAAACCGGGAAAGGGCACCTCCATAAATATCACCTAAAATGCCAGGCTGTTTACCGAGCGCGCGCAGTGAATCAGCATAAAATTCTGTTAGTTCTGTGCCTGATTTCTCTCTTAATACATTCCACGCATATTGCTTAGGTATTTCCGCGCCCCGTTCTTCCGCCATTTTGAGAAAAAGCAGATAGGTAATCTGTTCTATATAATCCCCATAATCAACACCATCATGCTTTAAGATATGGCAAAAGCCCCATAATTTATTAACTACGTCACTCATAGTAATACCGCCTCATTGATTTCCTGAATTAACTTATCCAGTTCTCCGTTAAAAATTTGATTTATTCTGAGATAATTCCCGCCTTCACGGGTAAAAGTCATTAAATCAAAGTCGTCTTTTTCCATTAAAATATTTTCCAGCATATACCGTTGTATAAGGTCAAGCCATTTTAGTTGTTCGGACGTAAATGTATGTTTTGCCTTTATTCGTTCAAATGCCCGATTAATACGAGATTCCGCGGTTATAAGCTCCTCTCCTTCAGCCGCGTGTTTTACGATTGAGATAATGTCTGCCAGTTTTTGATTGTAAGCAAGACGTAGATTCTTTTCTGAAAACTTATCCTGTAAATACTCTGGCTCATGGGACAATTTTTCACGCAATGCTTCAAGGTCTTTTGTGTGGAATTCCTTAGGACGGTTAAGAAGAATTTCAATAGCTTCAATGTGTTGTGGATTATTTCTGACGAATTGTTCAAATTCTTTAATATAGTCTGCGGGCCGCAATTCGCTTCCGTCTTTTGCCCTAAATATGCGCTCAGAGCTAACCTCATCCTGCGCAGGAACGGCGATAATAAAAGGCTTTTTAGCTCTTACATAGTTTTCACAAATCTCAAGAAATGATTCTTTTTGAAGTATGCGCATAGTTTCTGACCAATTTTTTTGAAGAAGGACCGGCAAATCTCTTGCAAAATCAGCAATATCTGTTCCTTCAAGAATATAATTAAACTCCGAACGGCTTTCTTGTGTTATGGATTTTGAAATACGCTGAAGACGTTTGCTTAATACTTTTATGTTATAAGCAGTATCCACATTATTGGCGATGTCCTGAACAATATCCCTGATTGTCCTTGTTGATTTAATCGGAGCTTCTGCTGTAATTCCGGTTATTTGACGGAAATATTCTAAAAGAGTTCCATTAAAGCAATCAAAAACTGTAAAACGATCTTTGTTTATTTCGGGACAAAGGCGTGTGCCACGTCCCATCATCTGCTCAAATAAGATTCTGGATTTAACAGGGCGCAAGAAAACAATATTTTCAACCCTTGGTATGTCAACTCCTGTCGAAAGCATATCAACAGTAACAACAATACCCGGATTTTGACGATTCCGAAATTCTCTTATTTTCTGTAACGGCCTATCAACGCTTTTACTTCCGGTAATTTTCTGGACAAACTGATCACCACGATTAAATTCATCACGCAATAAATTAACCAGTTGGTCGCAATGTGAACGATGGTCAATGTCATTATGGGCAAAAATTAATGTCTTAGGAAAATGGCCTTTTTCTTCTTCCTGCTCAATTAGATATTTTTTAATTTCTTTAACGATTTTTCTATTTCTATCGGGAGCTGTCCAATCTGACTCATTGGCTGTTGCAACTAGCTCACGTTCGTCCTCAAGCACATCAAACGTTAGCTGTCCTGTATCGGTATCTTTTAACCCTATTTCTTCTCCCTCCTTTAAAAATACACCGTTTATCGTTATATCAGAGCTAACCTTAATCGCGTCATAATCCACAAGAAAACCCTCTCTCACAGCTCTTTCATAATCGTAGCGATACACTATTTCTTTGAAATATGCGGTTGTATGTGCGGCAGGAGTCGCGGTTAATCCGATTTTAACCGCATCAAAATGATTTAAAACTTCGCGCCATTTACTATCTTCCGAGGATGTATACCCCCGATGACATTCATCGGCAATAATTACATCAAAAGCGTGAATAGGTATATTCAGCTTGCCGGCATCTTCTTCCTCTCGTTCATAAGGCGTCCCTTCTTTGCCAAATAAGTTAATGCGCATTCTTTGTATGGTACAAACATATATAAACGAATGATTACTCTGAGGATTTGTGAGATACTCATTTGGTAAAATTTTGGGATCAAATCTCTCACCTTCTTCAAAATCCTCACGTTTAAATCGCTGGCTGTACGTTTCATAAATCTGATCGAATTTCAGACCCGGTTCAGGCTCAAAACCAGATAAGGCGGTAACCGCCTGAGCCGCAAGAGCTTTTCTATCAACCAAAAACAATATACGCTTTGCGTATTTCGCTTTCATCAAGCGATAAATTATATTAATAGTCGTAAAAGTTTTCCCTGTACCTGTTGCCATGGCAATAAGCATCCGATATTTCCTATCCAATAATGACTGCTCTACGGATTCAACTGCTTCTTTTTGATAGGGCCTAAGTCCCAGATGATAATCTTTGTTTGTCTTAAGCCGTGCTTTGGCTTCATCTTCATTGCGTAACAGAATTTCATTTAAAGCTGCCGGTGTATGAAATTCTGCCACTTCACGCGAACGATTAAGTGGATGGCGTAAATCTTGAAACCAAATAATTATGCCATTCGTTGAAAATGCAAACGGTATCTTATATTCACCAAATGAAAACGGGCTGTTTTCAAATGAACGAGCATATCTTTGAGCCTGCTGTAAAACATTTTGCGGATTAACAGCAACTTTCTTGCCTTCGACAATAGCAATGGGTTTCCCTTTAGAAAAGAGCACATAATCAGCAGGGCCTGAAGATGTCGGATATTCCTCTACAGCTTCATTAAAATAAGATGTGCTTTCTTTGAACGGTACAATTTTGCCCCATCCGCTTCTTTTTAAAGCCTCATCAATAAAAACTTTTCTTGTCTGCGCTTCATTCATTGGCATATTTATTCTATTAACCCTTTATCAGAAAAACTAAAATATTGGTCATCACCAATGATTAGGTGATCTATCATTTTTATATTCATTAATTTACCAGCATTATATAATTCTCTTGTAAATTGCTTATCTTGTACGCTTGGCTCAATCCCGCTGCTCGGATGATTATGCGCGCAAATAATGGATACAGCAAATTTCTGCA
>CAZLCT010000109.1:0-7641 GCA_964558015.1 uncultured bacterium
ACATAATTGCCTTTGGAAAGATGCCGTTGCCAAATGGAATGACTTTGCCTGGAGTGGATGCCGATTTGATAGAGATGGCTGATAATATTATGAGACAATTTCAGATAACAGAGGATGAGAATTCGGATAGAATGAATAGCTTTGATTTTGTGAAAAAGAAGCTAAAAGAAGACTATAATATAACTGACTCTGAAATAACAGGTGAGCAGATAGTTACTACATCCCTTGTTGATACAGCTATTAAAATCATTGAAGGGGCTGAAACCGAAGTGTATTTCATTGAAGGGGTGTTGTTTAATGACAAGGAAGATAATAGAAATACAATAATTTCAGACCCGACAGACCCTACTGCCATTTCTCAACATATAGAAAATCTAACAAAACAGGAATATGCTGAATGCACGGCAATGAAATATGAAAGACAGACACTTTCGTCCGAAGGTCTTATAAAGCAGAATGTAAAAGAGGTTGTTTATAATATCGAAATGCCCGACCTCGGTAAAACATATACTGTTTCTTATTCAATAGCTACTCCAACCATAGACCAATTGAAACCTGATGGAACTTATGATATATATATAACAACGAGGATAAAAGCAAATGATGAAGCTGTCTATGCTGAAAAGGTTACCAAGACTACATTTACAAAAGAAATAACGGGCAGTGATGGCTCTATTGATGATAATCTGTGGAATTTAATAAATCCAGACCCAAGATTTAACACAATATATTTGGATAATCCTATTATGGTTCAAACTTCAGGAAATATACCTAAAATAGATGGAGGGCTTAATAATAGGATTTCAGAGTTTGCAATAGATGCGTATTCGAAAATGGCTGGAATGGATGGAATGACAATAGTTGTGGAGTAAAAGTGAAAAGATTATTTTTAGCAGTTTGTCTTTTATCAATATTTTTTTCCGGGTGTGGAAGCAACATTCAGGGTAAGGTTTATTTTCAATCAAATAGGTTCCCCCTTAAAGATAAGGATTATAGTACTAAAAACGGAATTTCAGTTTATAGAAATGGTGTTGTTAAGAACTTGTATCAGGGATGTGCAAGTCCAGCTGTTACTAAAAACGATGATAAGTTGATAGCATATGTTGGTAAAGAGACTGGTAAAATCGCATTATTTGATACTAGGAAGGGTTCAAGCGAGTTTATTAGAATACCTCTCACTGCATTACGATTCTCTTGGTTCCCTGATAATAAAAGAGTTGCAATGGCAGGTCACGAGAAAAACAAGGGATATAAAGAGCAAATATACAATATCTATATATTAAATACTGAAACTGGAGAAACAGAAAATATAACTGATTATGAAGGTAATAAGCGATTTGTTATTTATGATGTTTCTGTTTCGAGAGATGGCAAACTCATTGCGTTTACGTGTGACGAAGGTGAAAGATTTTCAGTTAAGGTTATAAATGTTGAAGATAAATCCATTGAGGGGTTGCCATTTAGTGTGGGAAATGTGGAATGGTCGCCGACCAGTAATATTTTAGCTATGAGCGGGAAACCAGTTGAAGAGAAAGGGACAAGGACAACAGTAATAATATACGATTATGAAACCAAAAAATATAAAAAGATTCCACGGGAAGATAATTATCAATGGGTAAGCGAGATGTCCTTTTCACCTGATGGTAAAAAGTTAGCGTATATCCGAGATGAAAATGATGGCAGAAAAACCTTGTGGACTATGAATGTTGACGGTACAAAGCGGAGACAATTGATAGACGGACATTACTTGATAAAGAGCATAAATTGGACAGAATAAAAGACTCATATTATAAATAAGAATTTAAGCTCAGATTTTGACATTGGCACAAGCATATAAGCTTTTGAAAACTTAGAAAAAGAAAAAAATACTTGACATGTGACTAATCATATGATAAATTTAGGAAACGGGAATCAATAATGACAGATCAACAAATCGCAAAAAAGATAAAAGAATACCGGCAGAAGCATGAGCTAACGCAGGAGCAGTTAGCGCGCCAACTTGATATCCCAACTATTACAATTTCCAGATGGGAGCGGGGTAAAAATATGTCGAACATTTATAAAAAAGTTTTGAAGCAAAATAAAATAATATAAAAATTTTTTGCCCAATAACTAATCATATGATTAGGCAAAAACTTAGTCAAATGAACAGAAAAATTATTCAAACATTCATTTTCTCAACATGCATCTCAATTTTCATTGTTATAGCTATGGATTTGCCGATGGAATTCTTTATCTTGTTACCAATAATAATCACCATAATGTGGGAGCTTAGCCATGAAAAACGTAACGATTAAAGATCAGAACTTATATTACAAACCGGATAACGCTGATTACCGGGTAAGGGGGTTTGAGGATATTATCCTGAGCCATCTGCGGGTAAATATAAAGGTAACAAGAGGCGAGGACTTCTTTATCGATATTGTTGACCTCTACAGCCAGAAATCCCGCAAATTATTCATTAACCGCGTTGTTAAAGCATTAGATATCGAAAAAGAAGTGATCAAAAAAGACTTGTATCAAATTATCGATATTATTGAGAAGTACCAATCCATGAAAAAGGAACCACTCAAAAAAGAAAAAATCAGGATTTTGGATAAAGATAAAGAGGTTGCTTTAAGAGAGTTGCGTAACCCAAAACTTTTAACCCGGATTCTCCGGGATATCGAGGATATTGGCTATATCGGTGAAGAGAAGAATAAAATCATCGCGTATCTTGTCGGTATATCCCGAAAACTTGAGGATCCGCTGAGTAGTATCATCATCTCAGAATCTTCAGCAGGTAAATCGGCATTATCGGAAGCTATTGAAAAACTCACACCACCTGAAGATATAGTTTATTTTTCAACGATTACGCCGAAAGCGCTGTATTACATGGATAAAGATTATCTCAAGCACAAATTTATCATAATCGAGGAAAGGGAAGGGTCTATTGATTCCGATTATCCGATACGAATACTTCAGTCAAAGAAAAGATTAATACAGGCAGTACCGGTAAAAGACCCGAATACAAATAAAACACGTACACAGACAGTTGAAGTAGAAGGGCCGATAAGTTACCTGGAAACCACCACAAGATCACATATCAACTATGAAAACTCAACGAGATGTTTTGAGTTATACCTTGATTCTTCTGCCGGGCAGACGAGCAGAGTTCACCGGGTGCAAAAACAATTAAAAACTATCGATGGACTGAATCTCAAGCAGAAACAAGCCGGTATTATTAAAAAACACCATACGATGCAGAGATTACTCAAACCATTAAGGGTAGTTACCCCATACAGTAACTATATAGATTTTCCCACGGTTAAACTGCGTACCCGCAGGGATCATATGCGGTTTCTTAATTTGATCGAGGTTGTGACATTCCTGCATCAGTATCAGAGGCAGGTTAAGAAAGCGGGGAGTGTTGAATATATCGAATCAACACTGGAAGATTACAGGATCGCTTTCAATCTGTACAAGGATACACTGGAGAACAGCTTATCCAACATAAAGAAGCCGCAAAGGGATCTCCTGGAGCAGATAATAAAAATGGCCGATCAGAATGAGTCACTTACTTTTACACGTAAAGATATAAGAGATTTCTCCGGTTATCCGCATCACAGGGTAAGGGATATTATTAAAGATCTGGAAGACATGGAATATTTAATAATAGATTCAGGGTCTAAAGGCAAGCAATACAGGTATAGGCTAAATACCCGGTCATCAAGGGAAGATGATTTTCTGAAAGACATAACCAAACCTGAAGAACTTGTCGGATTCGTGACTTCTACAAGTTAAGTATATGTGACCAATAGATTTAAGTTAACTTGTAGACTTGCAAACGAAAACATAGGAGGATATAAAAATGAAAATAGCGGCTATGATCGAAGATTTTGAGAAATACTTGAAGGCTAAGGGTTTCTCTGGGAGGACGATAAGAACTTATGTGGGCTATGTCAGGTTTTTAGATGATTTTCTGAGTAAAAATGATATAGGGGATATCGAAAGTATAAGCAGGGACATGGTAAGCAAATATCAGACATCACTATGCACAAAGAATGAGTTTAATCAGCGGGTATTGAGTCTGAAAACTCAAGCTTTAAGGATGATAGCGGTGATGAGTTTCTGTAAATACCTTCATAAGACGGGGCATCTTGAAAATAATCCTTCAAGTCATATCGAAGTACCGAATCTTCCTAAAAGCCTACCGAAAACCGTGCTTTCGGAGAAGGAAGTTTTAAAGATACTTAAAGCTCTGGATAATAAAGATCCGCTTGAGATAAGGGATAAGGCTATACTGGAATTATTTTATTCAACCGGTATACGAAACAGCGAATTAAGGCAGCTATGTATTTACGATGTGGATTTCTCGAGGGGATTTATCAGAATACAGGGTAAAGGTGAAAGGGTAAGGATAATCCCGATGGGTGATGTGGCGTCATGGTATCTAGGGGAATACCTTAAACGATCAAGGCCCGTATTATTGAAAAAATCTACCGATATATTATTTTTGTCAAAAAACGGCAAACAGTTAACGGACGATTTCCCCGCATGGTCAGTGCGGAAATACGCATCAAGAGTAGGAATAACCAAGGAGATCAATGCCCATACTTTCAGGCATACTTTTGCCACGCACATGATAAAGAAAGGCGCTAACCTGAGAATAGTCCAGGAGATGTTAGGACATAGATCACTGGAGACGACACAGATATATACACGGGTCGAGATAGGAGATCTCAAGAAGGTACATTCCCGGACACATCCGCGGGAGGTGGACCTGGTATGAGTTATTATGTTCCGACAGAGAAGGAAATGATCGATCTATTGAATAAACCTGATCTTGATACGGTTAAGGGCAGAAGGGATAAGGCTATGCTGGAGCTCTTGTATTCAAGCGCGTTAAGAAGAGAAGAACTTCACAATTTAAACATAGATGATATAGATTTGGTTGAAGATACAGTAAGGGTGAATCAGGGTAAATTCAAGAAAGATAGAATTGTGCCGTTAGGCAAAGCGGCAAAAGAAAGTCTGCTTTTATATCTCAGTAAATCCCGTCCAAAATGGCTAAAAAATGCAAAAGAAAAAGCTCTGTTCATAGCCGAAAGGAGCAACAGGTTATCAGCCTGCATGGTACATGAGATACTGAAATCATATACGGATAATAAACGGATAACAGTGCACTCACTCCGTCACGCCTGCGCAACACATATGTTGAAAAGAGGAGCGGATATAATCCATATACAGAAGCTCTTAGGTCACAGTTCTCCGAAAACGACTGAAATATACACGAAATTATTTCCTAATGATTTAAGTGTAGCGTATGGTAAAATAGATTTAAGGGTGGAGAGCAAGGTATTCTAACCCAATGGAAGCATGGTAGCGTGAAGTATAAGCTAAAAAATAGCATTTTCTTATAAAAAATGACAAGTTTTGTGAAAAATTCACAAAATACTTGACTTTTTGATTTAAATAAGGGATAATCTAATTGGGCAATTAGGCGATAATTTATAACTATTTTTGTAAAAAAATAACGAAAGTATGAAAAAATTATGAAAAAAGGGGTAAATATGTTAATAAATTTTAGTGTTTCTAATTATCTTTCCTTTAAGGATAAAATGACTTTTAGCATGGTGGCTAGTAAGAGAGGTGAATTAGAGGATGAAAATGTGTTCCAAGTCGATGATAAACTGAGACTTTTGAGAAGTGCTGTCATATATGGTGCAAATGCAAGTGGAAAAAGTAATTTAATAAAGGCAATGACTTTTGTTAGGGGGTTTGTTCTAAATTCAGCGAAAACACAAGTAACAGATGAAATAGATGTTACCAATTTTAAACTGGATGAAGGGCATAGCAAAAGACCGTCTTTTTTTGAAATAAATTTTATTTATAACAAGGTTAAGTATAGATACGGTTTTGAAGTTGACAGAAAGAAGGTATATAAAGAATGGTTATATTTTGTTCCTAACGTACAGGAACTTTTACTTTTTTATAGGGATAAAGGTGAGTATAAAATAGGGCCCAAGTTCAGAAATGAAGCAAAAGGATTAATTAGAAAAATAAGAGATAATGTGCTTTTTGTTTCTGTGGCAGCACAGTTTAATGGCCCGATTTCTACGAATATATGTAAATGGTTTGATAAATTTAGAACATTGTTTGGAAGAGATACAGATACTGTGGTAACCGATTTCACTCTTGATAGATTGAAAGATAAAGATTATAAAGAAGATATATTAAAATTTGTGAAAATTGCTGATTTAGGAATTGAAGATATTTCTGCTGAAAGAATTAAAATTAAATCAGAAACTGAAATTATTAATGTACCAAAACAATTCAAAGAACTGATAATGAAAACTGGTGGTATTCTAATGGGAAGAAAAATTGTTACTACCCATTTAAAGAAAAAAGGAGAAAAGAAGATTCCTGAATATTTTGATTTGGAAAAAGAAGAATCGGAAGGGACTAAGAAAATATTTGCAATTGCTGGCCCTATATTTTTTACTCTCAAAAATAACAGCATTTTGCTTTTTGATGAATTCGTTTCTAATTTACATCCTAAACTTGCAAGAGCAATAATCAAGTTGTTTAACTCTAAATTGACAAATCCCGGGAATGCTCAATTAATATTTGATTCACATGATATTACTTTACTTGATATTGAACTCTTGAGAAGGGATCAGATATGGTTTACAGAAAAAAATGAAGACGGTGCGACTGACTTATACTCTCTCGCAGAATTTAAGGGGATAAGAAAAGATGCTTCACATGCTAAAAATTATCTTCTTGGAAAATATGGTTCTATACCGTTCATAAGAGATTTTACAAATATTGCCGAATAATATGACTACCAGAAGATATAAAAGACGAATAGAATTTCGCGATTTACGCGATCGAATTCTTATTATTTGTGAGGGAAAAGGAACTGAACCAAGATACTTTGAAAATTTCCCCATTAACAAGAAAGTTGTTGATATTGATGTTCGGGGAATAGGTAGAAACACTGATAGTTTAGTAGAAAAAGTTGTTGCAATCAAGAATGAGGAAGAGCGGAATGGTAAAAAATACAATCAAGTCTGGTGTGTATTTGACAAAGATTCTTTTACTCCGCACAATTTTAATAGAGCTATACAGTTGGCAGAAAACAATAAAATAAGGGTTGCTTATTCAAATCAAGCTTTTGAATTATGGTTTTTGTTACATTTTAATTACCAGGATGCTGCAGTGCCTCGACAATCCTATGTAGACAAGCTGACAGAATCATTGGGATACGAATATAAAAAGAAAAGTTCTGTTATTGATGATGTATATAGGGACTTAAAAGATAAACAAAATGCAGCGATAAAGAGAGCGAAGAAGTTATATAATAGTTATCCGACCCCCAATCCCTTAAAAAATGATCCATCAACATCAGTGCACACCTTAGTAGAAGAAATACGAAAATTTATATAAAAACTGTACCCAAATTGTGTTTCACCCCCCTAGTCAGGCTATTTTTAAGTTAGACTTTTGTAATGCCCCCCGTTAGCTAAAGTATTTCTAAGGTAGTCCTCCTAAAACCATTTTTTTCGCCAGTTTTTACCCCAAAATCCGTTCTGTCCCTGACAATCCTACCTTGCAGGGATTGGGATACGTAGCTCTTTACAGATGGGATTTAGTAGA
>CAZLCT010000110.1:0-7576 GCA_964558015.1 uncultured bacterium
TTATGAGGATTATAATTGGTTCGACAAAATGGAGAGAGGTTTAATTAATATTGTTACTTCACCTGTAGAAATTGTTCGCGGTGTTCACCTGACGAGTTTAGAAGAGAATGTTGCATATGGCGTAAGCCTTGGTCTTGGCAAAGGAATCATAAGGACTTTTATGAGAATAGGCTCAGGAGTTGTTGAATTTGTTACATTTCCTTTTAATTGGCCGGATATATTTAAGGATCCTATTATGGAACCTGAATATGTTTGGCAGGAATGGGAAGAGTGGGCAACATAAATTAAGGAGGATAAAATTATGAATGTATGGGTATATCATGACCAAAATACAAATATTATTCGTGTTTTTAATAAAAAAGAAGCCGCAATGCAATATGTTTCCAAAGTGAAAAAGGATTATGATATTTCGATTAAAGAAGAGAACGGTTTTGCACAGATTTATTCGGACAAAAATAAGGAAATTAATATTAGAATAATGCAGCGTAAGGTTGAAGGTGTTCTTGAACCCCAGCAGAATGCGTTTCCTTAAATAACAAGTTGATTATAAAAGAGATTAAGAATTATCAAAGAAAAAGAGGAGGGTGTGATGATTAAAATAATTACTGTTTTTTTGTGCGCAGTTTTTTTAAGTGTTAATTTTTGTCCTCAGGCCGAAGCTTTTTTCAATAAGGGGTTAAAAAATGAGATAAAGGAGCTTAAAAATAAACTCAGTATAGAGCAGGAAACATACAAACGTGAAAAACGAGAATTTTCTGACCAGATTAAGAAATTAAAGGAAAGCAATAAAGATATTAAAGATAAAAATAAAAAGTTAGATAAAAAACTTAAGTCCTCAGAGAATAAAGTTAAGGAGCTTAAAAAAGATTTAGAAAAACAAAAAAATAAATCTGGTGATTATGATGGTCTCAAGAAGAAATATGAGGATTTAAAGCTAAAATATGACGAACTTGTTCAAATGAATGAGAAAGAAGCGAAATTATCGACTGGGAAGATGAATAAATAAAGAATAAATATAACAATTATTAATGAAAAAAATATTTATAATAGATAGTGATAAAAATGTATATGCTTTACTCAGGGCCATATTATCTTCTGAGGAATATGAGATTGAAATTGCCGAAAGTGGCTATGAGGTGATTGATTTAATAGTAGACAATAGGCCGGATTTAGTAATTATTGATATTGAGACATTTTATAGTGAGGGGATAGAACTGGTCGAAAATCTTTTTCTTGATGTGGATTTTTCAAATCTCAATTTTTTAATAATATCCCCGTATCTCAAGAGTATGCAATTGGATCATTGTAAGGGGCTCATGGGGCAAAATCCCTTAGTTGTAAGTAAGCCGATTGAAACCAATGAGTTTCAAGAAGCGCTTCAATCCCTCCTTATAAAGAGTAGCTAATCAAAGAATAAAATAAGAAATTAAAGGAGAATTAGGTGAAGAGGAGAATATTGCTTATTAGTTTTGAATATCCTATGGGAAAAAACTATTGTGGTGGCGTAGGGCGTGTTGTGGATAAGTGCCGGGATAAATTTCTCGATATGGGGCATGAAGTATATGTGCTTATCAGTGAAAAATTCCAAAAGAAATTTCCCGTAACAGTATTACATCCAAACGGGGTATTAAAAAAGTATTCTAATTTTTATCAATTCAGGAAAGAATTTCCTATTATAAAATTTGATTATATTATACAACATTTTGTCAACTGGTCCCGAGACCTTATAAAGGTAAAAAAACATAAAGGCCATCGGCCCAAGATCATATATCATTTTCATAGTATATTAAGACGTGAAAAAGAATCAGGATTTAAGACACTAAATCGGTTTTTATTAGATCAGGAGAAAATGATTGAGCTGGCGGACACTATTGTTTGTCCCTCAAGGTATGAATATAATAATTTCCTGCGCTATTTCCCCGATTTTAGGGACAAAGTTGTATTACTAGAGAATACTGTTGATATTTTCCCAGTCGATGAAGAAAAGGTAAAAAATTTAAAAAGAGAACATCATATAAATGATGGGGATATAGTATCTCTTTATGTCGGTCGTATAGAACTTATCAAAGGAGCTCACATACTTATTCGCTATCTGCCTTATATTTTAAAAAAGTTTAGAAAACTCAAATTTTTTATTGTTGGTAAATCTCTTGATGCAAATCTTTACAGAAAGTTAAGAAAATTATTGAAAAAATTCCCTCGACAATTGTTTTATATAAAGTATGTGGATAAACATACGCTTTGCCAATATTATTATCTCAGCGAAATTTATGTTAACACTTCTTTAAGTGAATCTTTTTCCCTTTCTACTCATGAAGCAGCCTTGTGTAATAATGCATTATTATTAACGGATCTGCCCGTATTCGAAAAATTTAAAGATGGAGCGCTGTTTTTTTCGGATTATAAAGGTGATGGAAGAGATTTTATAATTAAATTTGAGCATTTGATTTCAAGTAAAAGATATAGACATATGCTTTCACAAGAGGCTGAGAATAATACAAAGCATGCATTAAGCAAAAACAATCTCAATCAATCACTAGATAAATTAATAAAGTAACTAAGAAAATTTATTATGTTAAAGCATAAATTTACTATACACGGCAAAAAGGATCTTCAAAGAAAAAACGAAATAGTAAAACAATGTTCAACATGTTCAAGAACGTGCAAACAATATAGGCCTACTAAGATAATTCATTGTCCGCATTTTAGGAGTAAAGAATGAAAATTCTTATGATGACAAACACCTATAAACCTATTATGGGTGGTCTGGAGCGTTCTATTGAATTGTTTACTAAAGAGTTTAGAAAAAAAGGTCATGATGTTTTAATTGTGGCTCCTGAGTATGAGAATGCGCCTGAAGAGCAAGGGGTTATTCGCATACCGGCAATTCAAAATTTCAATGGCAGTGATTTTTCTGTGCAGATCCCAATTCATCCCGGTATAATAGAACGCATTAATAGCTTTGGGCCGGATATTATTCATTCTCATCATCCTTTTCTTATGGGTGCAACTGCTCTAAGAGTCTCTGCCATACAGAACGTCCCTTTAGTGTATACATTTCATACCTTATTTGAGCAATATACGGCATATCTTCCTAAGAATAAAGAAGCGCTTCGGAGGTTTGTTGTTTCATTATCATCTGGTTTTGCTAATTTGTGTGACTGTGTTATTGCTCCCAGCCGGAGTATTGCAGATATTTTAAAAGAGCGCAAAGTTACCGTACCAATAGAAATAATTCCAACAGGCATAGAGATTGGTAAATTTGGAATTATAAACAGAAAAAAATTTCGTACAGAGATGAATATCCCCGAGGAGGCATTTGTTATAGGATATGCAGGGAGAATAGAAGAGGTTAAGAATCTTAAGTTTTTAGCAAATGCAGTAGCGGTATTCCTAAAAAAAGAAAAAAAAGCGCATTTTATTTTAGTCGGAAAAGGGGATATGGAGGATGAACTGAAAAATTATTTTAAGCATGAAAGCCTAGATAAACGTGTTCATTTTTGCGGAGCTTTTTCAGGGCAAGATTTGGCCGATGCTTATGGGGCTATGGATATATTTGCATTTAGCTCAAAATCTGAAACACAGGCGATCGTGCTTGCCGAGGCTATGATATCAAAACTCCCTGTTATAGCTCTTGATGGACCCGGAGTCCGCGATATTGTAGATGATAATCGTAATGGGAGGTTGTTACACAAAGATGACCCTCATGAATTTGCGAAGTTATTGTCATGGTTTTTACATTTACCGGAGCTCGAAAAAAAATATATGCAGGATAGGGCCCATCGAAAGGCACTTGAATTTTCACTTGAAAATTGTGCAGATAATGCCCTTAACCTATATACTAATACTATTCGTAAAGGCGCTCGATATAAAGCTCCTGATGAAAATCTATGGAATTCGGCAATGAATAGAATTAGGGCAGAATGGGATCTTTTGTCAAATATGGCAAAGGCAGCTGGTTCTGCTTTAAGTGAATAAATGGTGTCAGAGACCACTTTAATGTCTTTTTTTAAGTGGTTTTTGGCACCATTTTTTTGCTCAAAAAAGGGTTTGACAAATAGGGGATATGGGTTTATTATATATATGAAAATGAAAACCATTATCAATAAGAAGGACAAGGCTTATTCGTTGCTGTACGGTTGATTAAAAAAGGGGAGTATTAAAAGATGCCGACAAGATGGGGAAGAAGAGCTGCATGGTGGCACGGAAGGTTTCGCGGGTGTGGTTATCGTCTTACCGTACCGAGGCAGGCTATATTTGATGTATTAAGCAAGACTACAAAACATTTAAGCGCCGAGGAAATATACCTTGCTGTCTATAAAATTTATCCCAATGTCGGACTCACTACTGTTTACAGGACTTTGGAATTGCTTGTTGGAATGGGACTGGTTTTTAAATTTGATTTTGGCGACGGCAGAGCAAGATATGAATTGGCAGAAGGCTCTCAAGGGGCGAATCACCATCATCATCTGGTATGTACCCGCTGTAACAGGGTTATTGATTATACCGATTTTATTGATGAAGAAGTGGAGCTCTTGAAGAAGACGGAGAAGGGGCTTTCCCGCAAATTTAATTTTGAAATTAAAAATCACTTAATAAGGTTTTACGGTTTGTGCGATAAGTGCAGGCAGAAGAACGACTCTTAGTGAGAGTTTTAAAAAAATATTTTAAAATATAAATCAGTTTATTTTTTAAAAGGGGATGAGATATGAAGAAGGATCCTTTGACACCTTACGGTAACAGGCCCATGGTTACACCTATAGTTAACGCGGTAAATTATGAGTATAGTTCTTTCGAAATTCTGCAAAAAATTACGGACGGTGAAATAGACGGCTATACTTATCATCGTGACGATAACCCTACGGTACGTGCGGTGGAGAGACAGGTTGCTTCTATGGAAGGGTCTGAGGATTGCGTTATCTGTACCTCTGGTATGGCTGCCTGCACAATGGTATATCTGACTTACTTAAATGCCGGGGACAACCTCATAATCTTTCATGATGTTTACGGGGCTCATTATAAAGTATCCCTTATTCTGGAAAGACTGGGGATTGATATTACCTGGCTTGATGCATGGCAGTCTGAAGATATTAAAAAATACATTAAGCCTAATACAAAAATGATTTTTTGCGAGACGCCGAGCAATCCGTTGTGCAAGATTGTGGATATAGAGGCCCTGCATAAAGTTGCCAAAAAGGTCGGAGCTCTTTTAGTAATTGATAATACTTTTGCCACGCCTTATCATCAGAAGCCATTATCCTTAGGTGCCGACCTTGTAGTACACAGTGCTACCAAAGGACTCGGCGGACATAACGATCTTATGGCCGGTGCTATTGCGGGAACAAAAGCTAATTATGATAAATTATGGTTTACCCGTCAGGCAATCGGAACAACTCTGGATGCTTATTCCGCTTCTCTGCTTCAGCGAGGCCTGAAGACTTTTGAAATAAGAGCTGAGAAAATGGCTGAGAATGCTTATGAAGCAGCTAAGTTTTTAAGCCGTCACAGAAAGGTTAAGAAAGTATATTATCCGGGTCTAAAGCAGGATAGAGGACACGCCGTGGCCTCTAAACAGATGAAAAACGGTTTCGGCGGTGTTTTAGCTTTTGACGTAGGAGAGAAACAGGATGACGCAAAAAAGTTTATCAACGAGTTGAATGTAATCTACCACGCCGTGAGTCTGGGCGCGACCGAGTCGTTGGTTTGTATTCCGTATATTACTACAATGCTTTATATGCCTCCGGAACGCCGCGAGAGTTTTGGGGTTAAGCTCAATACAGTCCGGCTTTCTATGGGCATTGAAAAAACAGATATTTTGATTGAGGATTTGAAACAAGCGTTGGATAAAGTTTAATAAAATTTATTAACTGAATTTACCCCTGCCGTTTTGTCCCTGAAATCGCTTCAAGATTTCTAGGGACAAAACGAAGCAGCAGGGGCTCATTTATCCGCCGTCGCCTATATTGGGCATCACACAGTAGAGGGCTTTGGCGGGATAACATCCCGCCCTTTCTTGAGCATTAAGGTTCAGAAAGGGCGGGATTAAATTCGCCCCGTAACTTACGGAAGCACAGCAGTGCGACGTAAGTTACGGGCTCATTTAAGGAGGTGAATGTTATGCCAGGTGGAGACGGAACTGGTCCTATGGGAATGGGACCTATGACAGGAAGATCAGCAGGTTACTGTGCAGGTTATTCTGTGCCGGGTTATATGAATGCGATTCCGGGACGCGGATTTGGTTATGGCCGTGGTTGGGGCAGAGGCCGTGGCTGGGGCCGGGGTTTCGGAAGAGGTTTTGGAAGAGCATGGGCTTATCCTTACGCAGCACAGTATGCGGATAATTATTACGGCGCTCCTTACGCAAACCCATATAATCCACAGATGACTACTAAGCAGGAAACTGACATGCTGAAGGAGCAGGCTAAGGCTATGCAGGATGAGATTACTGCAATAAACGAGCGTATTAAGGAGTTAGAGTCAGGTTCGGAGTCTTAAGCCTTACTAAGTAATTATAATAAATAGGTGGGATTGGGAGGAGTTTCCCTCATCCCGCCTGTTTTGTAACATTTAATAAGGAGGTTTATTTTGAGAATAGCAATTTCAACTGACGGAGATATTGTATCTGAACATTTCGGAAGATGTCCGTCTTATACCATTATTGATATTGAAGAGGGCAAAGTTGCGGGTAAAGAAGTTGTAGCTAATCCCGGCCATCATCCCGGTGCTATTCCCGAGTTCTTAAACGAAAAAGGCGTGAAGTGCATTATTGCAGGCGGTATGGGAATGAGAGCCACGGGATTTTTTAATGAATACGGCATCGAAACAATCGTAGGAATAAGCGGAAAGATTGATGATGTGGTAGAGAAAATTTTAAACGGAACCCTCCAAGGGGGCGAGAGCCTTTGTAAACCCGGGGCCGGAAGAGGGTACGGTTTAGATAAAACAGTATGTGATCATCCAAACGATGATGATTCTGAAAAATGAGCGAGGTGATAATATGAGTAATGAAGCAAAATCAAAAATTTGTATAACTTCCCAGGGGGACAATTTAGATTCTGCGGTTGATCCCCGTTTTGGAAGATGCGCGTATTTTATAATTGCCGATACCGAGACCCTGGAATTTGAAGCCGTCCAGAATGCGAGCATAAATTCTATGGGAGGTGCGGGAGTACAGTCCGGTCAGCTTATGGCATCTAAATCAGTAAAAGCAGTCTTAACCGGTAATGTAGGGCCTAATGCATTTAGCACATTACAGGCAGGCGGTGTGGATGTTATTACAGGTGTATCAGGCACGGTCAAAGAAGCAATTGAAAAGTATAAAACAGGGAATTTCAAAACGACCGGCGGACCGAGCGTAGGCTCTAAATTTGGTATGAGTTGAAAAAAGTGGTTAGATAATAATTAACGCCATGTGCGACTTTTTTATAATAGTTCTATTAGCCCTAAAAATGCATTATATTTTTGCAGTCATCGCGAGTCCCGCGAAGCGAAGGATCTTAAGAGATCCCTCACATTCGTTCGGGATCAATTCGGATATAGCATTTACAATACCGTAAATGCTATCCTCATTGAGATT
>CAZLCT010000111.1:0-7411 GCA_964558015.1 uncultured bacterium
CAACAAATACAATTTTATTAACTTTTTTACTCAATCGGCTAAATAATTACAAAAAGTATTACCACCTAAAAATACAATTCTAAGCTTTAGTAGAAAACTCTAGTCTATTGATTATTTATAAAATTATGCTTTAGCCGGGGCTTTTTCTTTGGTCTTTTTATGAAAAAACAATCTCTTAAATAAATCCAATATATTATCAAAAACAATATAAATATTAGGAACAATAAATAAAGTCAAGATAGTCGAACTTACGAGTCCTCCGATTACAGTAACAGCAAGCGGCTTCCATAGTGCTGCTGATTCACTCCATCCAAATGCAAGAGGTGCAAAACCTAAAACCGTAGACATTGTCGTCATTAAAATAGGACGAAGTCGGTCAGATGCAGCAAGTATTATTGCCTTAACCTTGTTTAAGCCGTTTGCACGTAGCATATTGGTGTGGTCTATAAGTATAATGGCATTATTAACTACAATACCGGCAAGCATAGTTATACCTAAAAGCACTGACTGGCTGAGGGACTGATTCGACCAGGTAAGCCCCAGCCATACGCCTATTGTCGCAAGCGGAACTGTTATCAAAATAATAAATGGCTGATGATATGATTGAAAAAGAGATGCAAGAATCATATAAATAAGCACAATAGTTATAACTATAGCATAACTCATCTGACGCTTACCTTTAACTAGCTGTGGATATTTTCCGGCAAAACGCCAGAAATAATCTTTGGGAAATTCTATAGAATTCAGCATTTCCTCAGCTTCGAGTGCTTTTGCTTCCAAGCTTCCTTCAAAAATTCTTGCTTTCACAAACACGTAACGATACTTATCCTTACGGTCTATAGTTACAGGCCCTTTTGTAGGAACCATTGACGCAACCTGTTCCAGGTAAATACTTTCCCCTCGTGGTGTCGTAATAACAAGTTTCATTATATCTTCCAGAGTCTTTCTGTCTTCTTCTCTGAGGCGGGTAATTGTCTCTATCTCACGTCCCTTGTAATGATATTTGGTCGGACGCATTCCGCGGATCTGGTTATGAATGATATCCGAAATCTCCTGTACACTAAAACCATAAAGAGCGGCCCTGCCCTTATCGATAATTATACTATATTCGGGCCTCTTTCTAAGATCCGTCATTAAAACATTTCCTAATCCCTGAATACTTCCTAACTTATTCGCAACAAGATTAGCAAGTTTCTCTAAGGTCTCATCTTCATAGCCAAAAATATTAACAACTAACAATTTATTAGCATCCACCCCTGTACCTTCATCAACAATTACAGCATAATCTTTATGTATCTCCTGAGTTAGTTCCTTACCTTTCTGCCTGATAATATCCATAATTTCTTTCTTGCCCCTCTCCCGCATTGTTTTATCAACTAGAGTTACGAATAATCGCGGCTCATCTTTGCGGACCGTTGTTGAAATCCCCTCTACCTCAGGAAACGAATGAATCAAATCCTCTATTCCTCCCACGGCACGGTCATTAGTATCCAAAGAAGCTCCCGGTGGCGGTAGTATAACAACGGCAAATTCGTTCTCCTGCATAGTACTGGGAATGTCAAAATTCATTCTCATAAGACCGGTTGTAGAAACTAAAAATAATATCCCAATTCCCAAAAAAACAACAGACTTATCCCGGAATGTCCATATTAGAAATTTTTTATATTTGCTCTTAATCCATACGATAGGGATAAAAGATTTCTTTGCCTTTCCTCCCGTTGCTAATATATGTGAAAGGGTCGGCACAATTGTTAATGCCACAAGTAAAGAGGCAAGCAACGAGGCAGTTACAGTAAAAGCTAAGCCCTGATAAATCAAACGTATCTCTTTATCGATAAATATAATAGGAAGAAACACGGCGATTGTCGTAACAGTTGAAGCAACGAGCGAAAGCCACACTTCTTCACTTCCGCGTATAATGGCTTCACGTGGTTCAAACCCCTCAGAACGACGCTTTGAAATATTTTCCAAAACAACTATAGAACTATCAACCAATATTCCGATTGCAAGTGTAAGTCCACTTAAGGTCATAATATTAATTGTAATATTAAGAAAATCCATTGCGATAAAGGTAGCCAAAAGAGACAAAGGTATTGAAATACTGATAATAAATGTTGCACGTATATCATTTAAAAAAAGCCAGATGATAAACATGGCTAAAATTCCGCCTAAGAAAAGGGAACTTTTAACGTCATCAATAGCTTTTTTAATAAAAATACCGCTATTGTTGACTATTTTATAGTTCATAGCTTCTGAAAGACGTGAGGGTAAAGCAGAATAAAACTTTTCGACTTCTTTAGCAAGATGCTTTGTAACATCAATCGTGTTTGCTAAACTTTCTTTTTTAATATAAATAAATATATTCTGGCTCAAATTAAGCCTTGCATAATCCTGTGGTTCCAGGTATGAATCTTTAATATCAGCGATTTCATTAAGCCGGATAATTGAACCATGATAGGTTGTAGTAACTCCAATATTTCCGATTTCATCGATTGAATTAAATTCACCAAGAGCTCTGACATTATATTTCATGCCTGTGGTGGAAATCCCTCCTGCTAAAACATTAAAATTATTAGCCCCAAGAACTTCCATAACTCTTTTAATAGGAACAGCATACGCACGAAGTTTATTTTGGTCCAGCTCGACTAAAATCTTTTTCTCACGTCCACCGTATATTCGTACGTTGGCAACACCCGGAATACGGGAAAGAATGGGTTTTAATCTTTCCTCGGCAATATCACGTAATCGCTCGGGTTTTATGCTATCCGAATTAACCGCAACAATCATTATAGGAGCTTCGTCCTCGTCATATTTTGCAATAACAGGCTTTTCAATCTCTTTAGGAAGTTTGTCTTTAACTTTAGAAAATTTCTCTCTAACCTCAAGAGCAGCAAAATCCATGTCAGTTCCTGCTTCAAACTGAAGTGTTACGCGGGACTCTGCTTCACGACTTGTTGAAAAAAGTGCTTTCAAATGACTAACTGTTCCAACAGCCTCTTCTATTGGGCGGGTCACCAGTGTTTCAACTTCTGTCGGAGGAATTCCACCACGAATACGGGTCGTAATACTAATTATCCCGGCTCCCCCGTGTTGATATAACTCAATAGGAAGGCGTAATAAGGCAATAACCCCTAAAAGAGTAATGCCGATAAAAACCATTACTATAGTTGTGGGTCTTTTAACCGCTAACTGTGGAAGAGACATATATTAGTCTATTCTCCTAATAATATATGTAGGGGCGAACCCATGTGTTCGCCCGTAATTTTTAATTTTTAAATTTATAATTTTTATATACTGCATCAAAGGGCAGACACATTGGTCTGCCCCTACAAATGGGCCCTTTACCTACCCCGTTATTTTTTTCGCTTCTTTCATTTCTCTCTCTATGACTTCCTTGTGTTCCTTTCTCCCCTTTTTCATCCCCATACGTTCCATAAAACTCTCCACTTTAATATACATAATAGGAATAATTATCAACGTTAAAAATGTCGAAGTCGTCAGACCCCCTATAACAGTTATTGCCATAGGAGCACGCAACTCGGATCCTTCACCGATACCCAGTGCCAGGGGAATCAAACCAAAAATGGAAGTCATAGCACTCATTAGAATAGGACGGACACGTATCCGGCTTGCCATCTCAGCTGCCACAACAAGTTCCGCACCGTCTTCCCTCAAAATATTAATATATTCAATCAACACGATTCCATTATTAACCACAACTCCTCCTAACATAATCAATCCCAAAAAGACAATAATACTAATTGAAGTGCCACTTACAATCAACGCTATCACAACTCCGATAATTGACAATGGAACCGTAAACATAACAATAAACGGCTGTACCAACGATTCAAACTGAGAGGCCATAATCATGTAAATCAATAAAATCGAAAGAACAAGAGCAAACATAAGTTTCATAAAAGATTCTTGCATTTCCTCTTTCTCACCTGTGAGTGCAACTTTATACCCTTCAGGCACTTCAAATTCATCAATCATTCTCTCTACAGCTGCCAAAGTCTCTTTCTGGCTAAAGCCCTTTTCAATGTATGCGGTAACCATTATTGTTCTTTCCTGATTCTTATGCTTAATCTCACTCGGACCTAAGCCCTTGGTTAAATAGGCTACCTGTTTAAGTGGTATGCCCATATTTAACGCAGCAGAATGAATCAATAAATTTCCTAAACTCAGAAAATCTTTCCTGTCTTCTTCTCGTAACTGAACACGTATAGGATATTCTCTTCCCTTTTCTTTAAAATAAGTCGCTACAGTACCGCCAATAGCTATTTTTGCAGTCAATGCAATTTCTGAAACTGATACTGCATTAAGAGCAGCTTTCTCCTTATTAATTTTAACCTTTGTCTCAGGACTAGATTCACTGCGATCATTCTTAATATTATAAATTCCCCTCATTTCTGCCAATTTTTCTTCTATGCGTTCAACAAGCTTATCTAAAACATAAAGATCATTACCTCGCACTTCAACAACCACAGGCGCACTCCCACCAGCAGCAAACTGAAATTCGCTCTCCTGCAGGATATATTCGATAACTGTCCGTTCATATTGGTCAGGGTTAATCATTTCTTTTAATTCCTCAACAACCTCTTGAGAGGATTTTCTTCTGTTCTTCTTAAGGGTAACAAGTATTTGCCCCTGATGCGAGCCCAATCCTCCCATTATAGAACTCCCTCCTCTGGCAGAACCAATACTCACTGCTGTACTTTCAACTTCAGGAATCGATAGAACATACTTTTCTATTTCCGCTACAACCATCTCGGTGATATCAATAATTGTTCCTGTAGGCTTTACTACTTTAATTAGAAATTGTCCCTGATCTACCTTAGGTAAAAGTTCCATATCTATAAAATTGACTAAAAAGAAACTCCCGATAAAAATACCGAGTGTTACTAAAAGTACCATATTCATAAAAGCACTTCTTTGTCCAGAAGACATCCGAGATAAAAATAATTTTTCCTTAGCAATTTGACTGCTTCCAAAAACATTTTTTTGTTTTACTTTAATACTTGTAGCTAAAAGAGGAACTAAACTACTTGCGACTACAAGGGATACGGACAATGAAAATATAACGGTCCATGACAGTTCTTTGAATAACTGGCCGGGTATACCAGGAACAAAAATAATAAGCGGGAAAAATACGGCAATCGAAGTAAGGGTTGATGCAAGAATACTTGAGAAAACTTCATTGGTCCCTACGATAGCTGCTGCTTTTGAACCGACACCCATTTGTCTATATCTATAAATATTCTCAATCACCACAATGCCGTTATCAACCAGCATACCCACGCCCAAGGCAAGACCTCCTAAAGTCATCATATTAACAGTCAGTCCCCAGACATACATAAGAAAAAAAGTTCCCATAATTGAAATAGGAATTGCAACGGCAACTATTAAAGAACTGCGTATATCACGTAAGAATAAGAAAAGAATAATAATTGCTAAAATTCCTCCCTGTACTGCGGCATCACGTACCCCCTGAATGGCTTTTTTAATAAAACTTGAATGGTCATAAATGACATCAACATTCACACCCTTGGGAAGTTCTTTAAATATAACCGGCATTCCCATCTTTATATTATTACAAACGGAAATGGTATTGCTTCCAGCTTGTTTTTGAATGGAGATCGAAATATTCTCTTCCCCGTTATATATTGAAATACTCTTCTTTTCCTTAAATCCATCTTTTATTTCAGCAATGTCCTTTAACAAAACCAGCCGTTTGGAAAATCTTTCCTCCCTTTCTTCAGCACGTCTCACTCCTAACGATTCCCGCGGCTGTGCTTCACGCTTCTCTATAAATTCACGTCTGCCCTTTTTAGGATTGTAAAATTTATCATAATCAACGGAAGCAACTGTATAATCGATTTCGGATATATCCTGAAATTCGCCCACCGTTCTAATAAGATGCTCATACAACCCGCGTTTAATTGTTCCTGCCGGATAATTGATGTTTGCTTTTGAAAGGGCATCAACTACGGAAAGCAAAGAAACACCGGCAGCTGAAAGATGTCCCTGATTGATTTCAACTGCAATCTCTCTCTCAAGACCTCCGCTAATAGAGGCTGATGCCACACCTTCTATCTTTTCTAATCCGTCTTTTAAAACTCGGCGTGAGAGTTCACGCAACTCAAACGGAGATAAATTACCCGTAACGCTTAATATCATTATTGGCCTCTCAAGCGGATTGAACTTTACAACTAAAGGATCCGATGCTTCATGAGGAAGAAGTTCCTTGACCAAATCAACTTTTTCCCTTACTGCCAGGGCCGCAAAATCAATATTAACACCCCAGTGAAATGCAACGGTAACAACACTTGTACCTTCACGTGAGACTGAAGTTATTCTTTTAAGACCTGGTGCAGAACCTACTGCTTCCTCGATAGGACTTGTTATAATCGTCTCAATTTCCTCAGGTGCCGCATTAAGATAATGAGTAACAATACTTATCTCGGGAAACGTAATTGGCGGAAAAAGTTCCTGAGGTAGACGTTGCCATGAAATCACACCAAGTAGGATAATTCCTAGAAATACCATAGCAACAGTTACAGGCTTTCTTATGGATATATCAGGTAGATTCATTCGTTATCCTTTGCGTCATTATTATTAATAAAATCTATTAAATTTAAATCAACAACATCTTCATTATAGGCTTCACGAAGTTTTTTATATAAATTAAGAAGCAAGGTATATGCTTGTTTAGTAAGGCGGACTTTCGGAATTTGTGTTTTCCGTGAAAGTTCATCAATTTTACGCGCTGTCTCGTCATCAATTCTTACTGTAATTTTCTTAGACATTGTCTGCCTTCCTCACATAAAATACGGATAGACACAGATATTTGTGTGCTAAAATGTGGCTCAGCTTTCGGCTGATTCCACGGGGTAAATCTGTGTATAAAAGAGTCTAACATGCCATTATTTACCTGTCAAATACGGTAAAAGCTGGCTTTTGCTGTCATATAAAAATTTAAATATAAGTTATTGTATAACAAACACTTAAATAATATAAATGAAATGAAAAAAACTTTAAGTTTTTAAAGAGTTTATAAATCATTTCAATTATATCCCTACAACTAAACTATAATATAATATTGATTTAAAAACTTCGGGCAAGATAATCAGATAAATAACTTTTTCGTACTTTATGAAGCCTGCGATCTGTTTCATTTGGTAAGACTTAGAAAATTCTGGCGGGATTATCACAGGCAATTTTTACAGTTTTGCAAAATCCAAGCATCAAATTACAAAGATACAAATAAATACCAAAATTCAAATCACAAGGTATAAAACATCTCTAACTCATTATACTAAATTAAGCTTTAATCATTAGGTAATTGGTGCTTGGATGTAGTGCACCCCGTTAAGCAAGTTAAATTTTAGTAAGTATTAATTGTTCTTTT
>CAZLCT010000112.1:0-7357 GCA_964558015.1 uncultured bacterium
TGCTACCTTGTTCTTAAGTTTCATTATTCTTTTTTACTTTCATTATTTAATATTTTATTTTTTCCATCATCAATTTTTTTTGACTCCCAAAGACTATAAATGTTAAGTTCTATAAATTCATTTTTTTTATTTGTTTGTTCATCTACATTATAAAAATAACTCCCGTACCCCACCGGTACTATTTTTTCATGCTCTATTTTTTGTATATCAACAATCATTGATGCTATAGACTGTGCTCTTAATGCTGATAATTCCAAACTGTTATTCAATCCCAACTCTTTATCAGGTTTTTCAGAAGTATAAACACGAATAAATAATTTCGAATATTCTGAACCAATCATCTTCAATAAAGAGTTTAATGTTTCATGAAATATTTCATAAAATTCAGCTTTCCCGTTTTTAAAAATATTTTTTTGAGGAAATGTTACCTTTAGATACTCATTATCTTCATCAATTTCTGATAGTGAAATATTAAAACCCAAAGCAATAAATCTATGCAATTGATTAGCTTCATCTCGTGACAGGCCATCTTCCCAATAAATCCTTCCACCGTCACCCGGTGTTTTTTCCTCTTCCTCTAATTTTTCTTCTTCCGTATGTAAACTTAGTGCAGTTTTCAACGAAGCACTTTTTATTTTTAATATAGAATATAAAAAATATAAAGATTGTTTAGACCCACCAAGACCCAAAACATTAAAATTAGATCTTAATGAATATTTTGTTTTTTCGAATTTACCTAGAGAAGCAGATCCCATGGATACAAGTACAATAAAAAAAGTCATTAATAAAAGCATCAATGTAGTATACAGGGCCATAAATGTTGGAGCCTGAGGCATACCAACCTCATCTACTTTTTCTGTAGACAATTGTACTAAAGAATCATGCGTTTCATTTTCTGATCCTTGATTATCGGAATTATCCTGGTTGAACAATTTATCTATTTCGTTTTTGTCCATAAATTTTCATTTCATTCCTTATGTGACCTGTAAATTCACTAAGTACTCTTATTTTTATATAAGTTTTTATTGCATTCTTCACTATTTTAGGTGCCTCAATCTCTTCCTCAACCTCTTCAATTTGAATACCAATTCTTTCAGGGTCAATATTCCAAACCGAAATAAGATATTGCGCAATGGTATTAGCTCTAGCTATTGCTAGATGATTGTTTGATGGATAAATTGGATATGCAATTTTATTAAAGTCATTTGCATATCCGGTAATAACTATATCATTAGGTAATTCCGATATTAATTTCCCGATTTTATCAAGATAAACTTGACTCCCGGGTTTGAAACTGTCCCTTCCAACTGAAAAAACAAAGCTCTGCTCTAATAATACAATATAACTCCCCTTTCCGCCACTTTTCTCAAGATCTGCTGTTTGTTCCTCGACTTCTTTTTCTTTAAAATATTTTTTTATTTGATTAAACGATACATTTAACTTATCCTCAGTCTTATCAGCTAGTAAAAGTGCTTCGGTTTCAATCTGTTCTTTAACTAATTCTTCGTCTACTGTCTCACCTTCTCCCGATTTTGCACCCATTTCTTCAGTAACTTCAATTACGCCCTGTTCTGGGGTACCACCTACAAATATCCCTGGGTCTAAGCCAGTTTTGAAAGTTATAAAATTGGATTTAGCTTGGGTTGATATGTTCGAAAAAGACAAAATCAATACAAAAAAGGTAAGCAGCAGGGAAACTGTATCTCCGAACGTCAGCATCCAGGCAGGGCAACCAGGAATTAAATCATCTTCTTCAACTTCAGGTTCCGGGTATAATAATTTATAGCCTTCTTTTTGCTCAGGCTCTTCACTCATTTGAAATTCATAATTAATTTCATCTTGATTATTTGGGGAATTATCCATAAATAAACATCACTGCATTAACTTATCTCGCTCAGCATGAGATAAAAATGTTATCATATTATCTTCTACAAATCTTTTTCCTTCGCGGTTTCCAATAGAAATAATACCGTCTTTTATAAGTGTACAAAGATTCTTTTCCTGTTTGCTTCTTTCTTTCAACTTTGTAGCCATAGGAAGAAATAATAAATTTGCCAATAATGCACCATAAAAGGTTGTAATTAATGCAACAGCCATTCCAGAACCAATTTTTGAAGGGTCATCAAGTTGTCTCAACATTTGAATTAAACCTATCAATGTTCCAATCATTCCAAAGGCAGGTGAAAACGTACCCATTGTAACCATTATATTTTGCCCTATCCTGTGACGTTCTGTAAAATTATTTATCTCTGCCTGAAGCACCTGATTGATTTTCTCCACCTTTGTGCCCATTACAATAAGCTCTAATGCCTTTATAAAAAATGGATAGTTAACTTTATCGATTTCGTTCTCAAGCTTTTGGGCACCTTCCTTTAAATATATTTCATTAAAATGGAAAATGTCCTTTATTACAATATCATAGGTAGGCAATGAGAAAAATATTGTATTTCTTACAACTTTAAATGTTTGAAGAATTGTTTGAAGTGGAAAACTAACCAATGTAGCCGCTACCGTTCCGCCGACAGTAATCATCATAGCGGGGATATTTATAAATGCCAAAGCGCCACCACCAAGAATAATAGCAGCAACGATTAGTGTAAAACCACTTACAATTCCAATTATTGTTGCAAGATCCATAAATTTATTCCTTTCTTTTATATATTTTCTAAAAAAACGTCAATATAATTATATATTAAAAATGGTAACTATTTAAATTTAATTTTATGTCTTATTTGCTAACAAAATTACACATTAAATTATAATTTCAATTTATAACAACAGAGCCTTTCCCTTTGTTCACCCTTCCTATAACCCAGGACTTTATATTATGCTTTTTTAAAATTTTTTCTGATTGAGCAACGCTATTCTTGTCAATTATAACTGTCATTCCTATACCCATATTGAATGTACGAAACATCTCCCTATCATCAATTCCTCCTCTTCTTTTCATTTCAATAAATATCTCAGGAATAGGCCATGATTTTTTATCAATAGTAACATTTTTATTCCGCGGTATTACACGGGGTATATTATCATAAAGTCCCCCTCCAGTAATGTGTGCAATCGATTTTACTTTTATTTTCTCTAACAAACTTAATATAGGTTTAACATAAATGATTGTTGGCTTTAATAACAAATTGCCCCATTTTGAATATTTAATCTCCTTTTGGCTGAATAGCTTACGCGCTAATGAGTATCCATTTGAATGTAACCCGCTAGATGCAAATCCTAAAACTATGTCATTTTCTTTGACAGCAGTGCCGTCAATAATTTTTTTCTTATCAACTATACCAACACAAAACCCAGCCAAGTCAAATTTATCTTTGTTATAAAAACCTGGCATTTCAGCTATTTCTCCACCAATCAAAGAACATCTTGATTCCCTACATCCTTGAACAATACCTTTTAATATATTAAAAAAGTTTTTGGGTTTAACCTTACCTGTAGCAAAATAATCAAGAAATAAAAGGGGCTCGGCTCCGCACGCTATAACATCATTTACACACATAGCAACCAAATCGATTCCAACAGTGCTATATTTATTTTTAATCTCTGCAACCATAAGTTTTGTACCAACCCCATCAGTTGAAGCTACTAGAATAGGGTTTTTCATTCTTTTAAAATTTGGTTTGAAAAATCCAGAAAAGTTGCCGATTTTACCAATTACTTCATTTCTATTTGTCTTTTGTGACATAAGTTTTATATTCTTTACCATAGCATTTGTTTGCTTTACATTAACGCCTGCTTTTTTATACGTCATTTTTTTATTCACAATATTCCCCTTTCTTATATTCTAATATTGTATAAATTTTATTTGACCTTAATTAACGAATGTAAAACTATTGCTACTGAGGAATTCACATTTAAAGATTCTGCACCATCTCTCATAGGTATATAAAAATGATCATCTGCGCTTAATATAACATCCTGTGACAAACCTTTTCCTTCATTTCCAAATACTAAAATTGTTTTTTTAGGTAAACTATTCAATCTGTCTATTGTTTTACAATTTTCTTTGGATTTAAAATGACTTGCAATCATATAATAATTATTTTCATGGAATATTCTAATGTTTAATTTCTTAATATAAAAAATTGGTATCCTTGTTATATATCCAGCAGAAGCCCTAACTACTTTTGGGTTATATATATCAACAGTCCCCTCAGTCAATAATAATGCATCAGCCCCTAGACAATAACAATTTCTAATAATTGCTCCTATGTTAGTTGGATCTTGTATATTTTCGCACAATACTCCAATAGACGTCTCTTTGTTGAGAAATTTTTCTATATTATGATTTAATTGATTAAAGATAGCCAAAATGCCCTCGGGATTTGACAATTTGGATATTTGGTGAAATATCAGATCAGGTATGACGTTTATTTGTTTCTTATGGTTTATTATCGATTTATTAAAATTGTTGCTTTTATTTAAATTTTTAAAAAAGTAATTAGAGCAATATATTTCCAATGGGGTTTCTGATTTCATTAATTGATTTACAACTTTGTGACCTTCTGCGACAAATATTTTATTTCTATCCCTTAACTTTCTGTCATTTAAAAGCTTCCGTACAAATTTAATACTATTATTATTTCTGCTCTTTAATATTCGTACCATATTTAATTATCTTTCAACAACCGCTAATTTAGAACACCATGAACGTGAATCCCATTTCTTAATATATCTTGCCAGTTTTCTGGCACTTTTAGTTTTTAATAATTTATATGGTTTTATATAAAATTCCTTTGCTTGTGTAAATCCTTGATCGTAATATTCTTTACCCTGTAACATACATTCTAAAATATCAGCATCGCGTGCAATGATGCTTTCCTTGCTTTTATCCTCCCATAATTCATTCATCATAGACATAATGTTTTTCCCTATCCCATAAAAAAGATCCTTAACCTGCTCTTTCGAAGCCTTTTTTTCTGCATCTCTTAGTAATATATATCTTTGTACTACTTTATGCATGTCATTTATCCTGGCTTCATGTAGATCATTAAACAAACAAATAATGGCAGTTTTATTAAAATCACATTTTTCAATTTTGGCCAGACAAAATCCTATTATAGCGCATCTAAAAGAATGATCCGCTACACTTTCACAATCATTAATCCCGCATGTCCACCAACCGCTGCGCTTTACCCGTTTCAACTGACCAGCTTCAGCTAAAAAATCTAGTATTTTTATATAATCACTATCTTTTTTCATAATCATTTCCTTTTGTAATCTTTTTATTATACTTAAGATATATTGTGTATTCAATCAATTGTAAAAAAAAGTGAGACCAACAAAACTGTCGGTCTCACTTTATCATAAATCTTTTAAGTATTGTAAAATATAACTATTTTTTATATATTAATAAATTTTCTGACTGAAATTCCAATAACACCTGAAACTAAAAGAAACAATGTGCACGGTTCAGGTACTACAGGCGGACAATCATATACTAATCCAAAATCGTTTCCACAACCCATAGTCCATCTTATTCCTACACAATCGAACCTTTCCAAATCAAATGCGCTTGCATCAAGATACCCCTCTAAGATATGATGATTTCCTCCAGAATCACAAAAAAAACCGTATTCAATCGATGTAAAATTATCTATTATATCACCAGTTAAATATTCAAACGGGTTAGCATCACTATGTGATGGATACATGACATCTCTCCATGTACATACATCCACTAAGTCAAACGATACGTCATTTCCTTGAGAAAAACTAAAATCAATCGCATATTCATATTCAAGATCATAATCAATATCAATTGCAAAATCTCCAGGTCCAAAACCCATTACAGGTCCGTGCATATCAAAACCTGTCTGCAAACCAAAATATATTCTATTACCTGTATTATACAGAGCCAAAAATTCAACATCAAAGTCCTGAGCACCATAACCCGGTCCTAAATAATTTTGCCATGGGGGTGTATCTTCTTCAAAAAGAGCTACACCATCCCAGTTTATCCATTCAAGATCTCCATCGACGTTTATTGAAGCGCTTGCATTTCCTCCAATGAAAAGCATGAAAATTGCTCCAATTATCAACAATGATGACCACCTTTTCATGATTTATTCTCCATTTACTTAATGTTAATGTTGTTTATGCACACAAAAACATTAAATTTTATACAATTTAAATGCCAATATTTATATTTCTTTTAAATTTATTTAATTGCTTCAACTGTAAAGAGATATATAAAATTATTTTTTTTAAATAAATTTTACTAAATTATATTTTGTTTATTTATGTAAACATCAAAGTCATATTTTTAACAAATCTCATTTTATTTTTGTAAGTCTTTATTTATCAATAATATATCTTATTGACAAATTTGGAAAAATAATTACGCAAAATATACATATTGATTAAATATTTAAACTGTCAACAAAATATGTCATTTTGAAATTAGAATTATTAAAGAATGGGGTTTTACTCGGTAGGGCTTAAAATCTTTTAGAGGAAACTCTTTACCAATTTTATAAATATCATTAGGAGATTCATTAAATGTATCAACTTTTATGTGCCATTTTTTACCTTTAAGAATTGGTAACTTAAATATTCTCTGACGTCTTGTAGGATTTATTGCTACATAAATATCACTATATTGACGCTTATGATGAGGATCATTACCAGATATAAGGAATGCTAATACTTTTGATTGAGGACCAAAATCAGGTTGGTTTAATTTTGTGCTATGCCAACTTATGTCTGAAAATGACTTCTCATCTGATTTTTCACCAGTGAAAAAAGTGTCTCGTCTTAAAATAGAATAACGTTTACGAAATGTAATCATTTCTCTTGTAAAGTTAAACAGCTCCTTATTTTTTCTTTTTAAAAACCAGTTAATCCAGCTTATTTCGTTATCTTGACAATAGGCATTATTATTACCGTTTTGTGTACGACAAAATTCGTCACCCGCAAGTAACATTGGTGTGCCTTGAGAAACCATTAAAATAGCCATAAAATTTTTCATTTGTCTTATTCTTAACTTTTGAATTATTCCTTTAGATGTCTCACCCTCGAGGCCGCAATTCCAACTATTGTTGAAACTTATGCCGTCTCTGTTATTTTCTCCATTTTCTAAATTATGTTTTTCATTATATGAAACCAAATCATAAAGAGTAAATCCATCATGACAAGTAACGTAATTAATTGAATGGTACGGCTTTCTTCCCGAATGTCCGTATAAATCTGAGCTACCTGCAATACGTGTCGCAACTTCTGCTGCCATACCCTGATCGCCTTTTAAAAAACGCCTTACGCAGTCACGGTATTTGTCGTTCCACTCTGCCCATCTCTGCCATGCAGGAAAATGCCCCACTTGATATAATCCAGCAGCATCCCATGCTTC
>CAZLCT010000113.1:0-7350 GCA_964558015.1 uncultured bacterium
CGGCAACAAATACAATTTTATTAACTTTTTTACTCAATCGGCTAAATAATTACGGCCACGGACGCCCCCTTGGTCGTATTAAAAGACTCCTATTCAACTTTTTCTCAAGTTTCTTTATAAAATCCTGCTTTCCAAACACACTGCCACGCATTGTATGTTTTTTTATTTCTTTTATTTCCATTTCATTGTCAAAAATCTCGAGGTACTTACGCCAATTCTTTTTATTGCTGTCTATGTATCTAAATAACTTCCACACTTCTAGTTTGTCGTTTATTTCTATTCCGCAATGAACCCGTGCACTTGACCAAATATAATTCCAAGCCGCCCCTACCATCTTTGCTCTAACAGGATTACGTTCAATGTAACGCACACATATATTAGTATGGACTTCATCCATAACACACGAGTAAAATCTCCCCTGCCACAGGTGCCCGCTTCTTCCATGCTTTTTATTATAATATTGTGAATATCTCATATGAGCAAAATTAAATGTCTTTGCTAAAGAATCTTCTTTGTTTGGAATTACAATAAAATGGACGTGGTTTGTCATTAAACAATAGGCAAGTATTTCAAGGCAGTAATTTTTGCTATGAGTTTTTATCAGATCAAGATATTTTAATCTATCATTGTCATCACTAAATACTATCTGTCTGTTGTTGCCCCTTTGAGTAATATGATGTGCTTCTCCGACTGCTACTATTCTTGCTACGCGTGCCATGAAAACTATTTTATTATAATGCTTTCATATGTCAATAAAATAAATAGTAGCTGTCCCTATTTACCTTATTTGCCTGGTCCCTATTTACCGCTATTTACCGGCGCGAGGCGTTGATGAGGGCAGAAAACAAGGCTTGCTGACGCGGTTTATAGAATGCCTGAAGCTCCGGGTGCCATTGCACGCCGACCACAAATCGATCCCCGGGAAGTTCAACTCCTTCGATAAGCCCTTTCACAGTAACAGCTGAAACAGTTAGTGCGCCCGGGTCAACAATTGCCTGATGATGAAATGAATTAACCCGTATCGGTTCATTACCTAATATATCATAAAGCCTTGTCCCCTGCTTTATTGATACCCTGTGTCTGGCTAAACTGAAGAATGTACTGAAATGTATTTTCATGGCGCGTAAATCATTATCATGGCTTTCAAGCCCTCCGCCCGCCCATACGGCTAAAAGTTGTGCACCACGACAAATACATAAAACCGGCAAACCCCGCTCGCCTGCTTTGGCCAATAAAGCAAGTTCCAGCTCATCCCTTTCCCGATTTACCTCTCGGGCAGCATGACGGTCCCCTCCGTAAAATATGGGATGAACGTCCTCTCCTCCGGCAAGCACAAGGCCATTAACTGAATCAAGCATTTTATCCAGTTCTGGAAAATTCTGAGGTCGGAAAGTTACAACACATGCTCCTGCCCTTGCAAGTGCAAGGTCATAAGGCAGGCGACGAAACTCAAAACGATCGGGCCAGTCATCTGAAACAGCCAGTCCGATACACGGCTTATGAGGCGAACATCTAAATCGCGCATGAAAAATCCTAGGTAAGGCCGTTAGCGCAAGAGAAATTTTTTTAAACACGCCTAGGTCCCTCCGGATTCCTCTTCATCTATTTTTGCTTTCCCAATCAGTAACTCAGGCGAAATCTGACCGTGACGAATAAATACCATAAGAGGATACAAAAGACCCAACATAGGCAAAGGGTCTTCCCAGCTAAAAAATTCATTAACAGCCCCGTGTTCGTCCTTCAAGACCTTTTCAATTGATTTTATGGCATTAAACCTTTCCCTCGGATCAAGGACTGCACCGACTTTTCCCAGTAAACCTCCTATGGCTTTGAAGTTATCTTTTTTAAACTCGTTCTGAAACTCCTTGTATGCGTGAGCTAATTCCTTCTGAGAATGTCTTGATTCCATAAATTCCTGAAAAGCCAGCAAAATAGTCAATGCCGGATTCCAGGTACGCACATACCGTTTTTCAGGATTTACACTCTCAACAGAATTTTCAACCGCCAGTTTATAAAGCAAATGTGGATAGTCCCACCCGGATTCAATCGACTGAGCTAAACCTCCCCAGAACCTGGGATTGATTTCAATAAGCCATGGCTCAGAAACCTTATCCCACCTGAAATCAATCTCAGCCAGACCATGCCAATTCATCTTACGTAAAATTTCACTCCCCATTGCCTCTATCTCGGGAACATCAACGGTCTCACGAACCGCCCCCATTCCGCTGCCGCGCGGATAATTCAAAATGTTATGGTAAGTCATACATGCACGGCGCTCTCCATGGTCAAAAAGAAATGTCGCACAATAATCCTCTCCCTCTACACATTGTTGTAAAATCGGATATTGTGCCGGCTTTGTAAGGTCGTATTGTTTTATCATCTCATTAAAATATCTTATTGCTTCATCATCCGAGTTTACTTTGCGCATACCGATACTTGCGGTCGAAGTAGGTATCTTTAAGAAAGCCGGATAATTAAATTTACGCGCCCCCTTAGCAAAATCAGACGGCTTATCCACTACAAGAGTCGGAGGCATGTTAATTTTAAATTTTTCACAAAAGTGAGCAAGCTTGTTTTTATTACCTGCCAATTCAAACTGATCTTTGCTCGGCAATGCCATCTTAACTAACCTCTCAAAACGAGTCTGATTCCTTACCACAGCATATGTATCTGTATGTAAAGGCATAAGCACTATGTCAGTATCGGGAGCCCAATGGCTTAGTGCAACGTGTACTAGTTTATCTATGAACCCTTCAGGATCTTCGTCAGGATTGGGATAGGTGAAATGCTCCTTTGAATACCTTGAAAAATTAGCTGCCGCAAACGTACTCGTATCGCCGGTAATCACTTCTATTCCCTGGCGCCCGAGACAACGTGTTGCAGCCAGCGTATTCCAAGCCCGTGCAAAGGTTAATATACATTTCTTCTTTCTGGGTGTTTTATCATTCTGATTCATATTAAAATCCTTAAAATTTATAACCCTAATATTATATCACTTTCCCTGATAAACAGGTTGTGAAAAAAAGAAAAATTTATTTGCTTCTTTTTTATTATCTTAAAACAAACTATTTTACTCATTTTTTAAGCTTAGATTTTAATACTTTTATCTCCATAACTGACATACGTTTTACTGAAGTAATTAAAAAATGAGTCGATAACCCGAGGAGAAGCATCCTCTTCCACAAATTTATACTTTATCATGCCGTCCTCTTTTATCCTGAGTGAAGTCCCCAAAGGGGACGAAGTCGAAGGAGCTTGTTTGATAAGTGAAAAAATCCTGTGCTCATCTAAAAATTTCTCGAGCAATAAGACTCCAGCCTCCTCCTGAGAAAGGGGGGCTTTAGTCCTTATGCATTCTTTATCAATAAAGTCAATTTTCTTATCCAACCCCCAAGTCCACTTCTCGATTAATACAGAAAGGTCAATGTTTCCAAGGCTCTCCTCTGTCTCAAGTAGCTTTTTGATGAAATTAATTATTCTTGTTAAACGAAACAGGCTCACAAGGTCTTTGCGTGTAAACATATCACATTCATAAAAAAATGCTGTGGACCGGAAGAACCGGTAATTATCCCTTGAAGCTCTTGCCTGGCCCTCAAGATGAGAAAATAACTGCGACCCAGGTACATGATAATAGACGCTCGGGCCTATCAATGCCGGAAGCCCGGCAACATAGCCAAGCGTCTTTATCATATCTTCAACTCCTTCATTTGGAAGACCGATTATAAAATACATGGTACAATGCATGCCGAGTTTGCACGCATTTCGAACCACTTCCTCAAATTTACGCAACTTAGTATTTCTCTTAACCTGCTCTTTTGTCCGGCCTGAACTTGAAACCAAAGAAACATTAATTCTTCTCATGCCGCAGCGGAAAAGTAAATTTATTAACTCATCGTCCAACCCCTCATAATACAAGCCGTTCATGGCAGTTATTTCAATTTCTTTTTCCTCAAGCCTCTCGATCAATTCCCAAAGCAGTTCCTTTGCATGATCTGGATCACACGTAAAATTATCATCTTCAATATCAAAAATTCTTATGTTCAATTTATCATAGCAATAAATAATTTCATCACATACATCATCCACATCTCGGAAGCGAAACCGCCTTCCCATAAAACGTGGTATGGTACAAAACGTACAATCCATAGGACACCCCCGGCTTGTAAGAATCTGTGTATACCTTCTGCCTCCTATAGTAAATAAATCTAAATCAAGGATATCTCTTGCGGGCCACGGAAGGGAGCTTAATTTCTCTATGAGAGGCCTTTTAGTTGTCTTGATAATATCTCTTCCTTTCTTATATGCAATACCTGATACAATTTGTGGCCTATCAAGTGAGTCAATCAATTCACAAAAAGTTTCTTCCCCTTCGCCAAAAATAACAAAATCAACGCAAGAATAATTAGTTAAAATATATTCTCCGTATTCATGCGCGAACGACCCTCCCATTATCACCCGAGCCTCAGGATGAACATCTTTTACAATCCTGGCAACACGTAACGCTTCGTCTGCATATGCGGCAAACAGGGACGAGATACCAAAAACTTCGCCGTCAAGTTCTGCAATTTTTTTCTCGATTACATTAAAAGGCAGTCCAAAATGAGAAAATTTTTTAAATAAACCAAACGGGCTCAGGTGGTCTTTTGGATAAAAGGGGCGCATGTAATTAAATACATCATCCTCTATCTTGTGTGAGTTCCGCCCACCCTGGATACAATCAAGTATGGTTACTTTATGCCCTTTCTCCTTGAGTGAAGAAGTAAGATAACATAACCCGAGAGGAAAACTTCTGATGGGGGTAAAATAAAAATCCTGTACCGGAGGCTGTATAAGTACTACATTCATAATGTTCTACATTAATAACTTACTTTAATAACTCTTAATAATATTGCTTTGCCCGACTCTACTTTTTAAATTATATTTATTATAACATACTACCATATCCTCATGCTGATCTGCTCGTTAATAAGTGAAAAAACTAATAAATAAAAGATGTTGTCTTTATCTTTAAAATGTAGTATAAAGTATTTCCCTTCATTAATAAGTAAAATCACATAACTAATAACTAGAAAGGAGTAAAAGAATATGAAAAAGATAAGTTTATTTCTTATTCTTTGCATGTTTGTCCTTAATTTTCCCCTTCTAACAGTAGAAGCCGGTGACAAAGGTGCAAGTGAGAAAGCTATGGAAAATGCAAGTGAAGATGCAGTTTTTCACCGCATGGGCGATTGGTTTGCGACTGTAGGAAAATCCGACGAAGAAAAGGCAGCAATTAAAGCAGAACGCCGCGAAAAACGCAGACTAAAAAGAGAAAAGAAAAAGGCTGAAAAAGAAGCCAAACGTGCCGAAAAAGAAGCAAAAAAAGCCCTCAAAGAAGGTGATAAAAAGGCTAAAAAGGCAGGAAAAAAGGGAAAAAAAGGCTTAGGAAAATTAAAAGATAAAATAAAGAAAGAATAATTAAAAACAAGCCTTGTAATAAAAAAAGCCCCTTCTTAGTATATATTAATAAGAAGGGGCTTTTTTTATCTCCTTTTATCTAAGGCAATCATCCAATTAAAAAGAGAGCCTTCACTCGCCTGACGGCATTCTGTAATGAGCTCCGCTACATCATCATCCCTTCCCTCCATATTGGCAATCAAAGCCTCGTGGTAAAGCACCCGATCCTTCCATCTTGTCGCAGGAAACTCCAGTAAAAATTTACTGAAACGTTTTTTTGCCTTTTGATAATTTCCCTCATCAAATGCGATCACCCCTAAATAATAGGAAACATCTTCACATGCCTTAAGGGAAAGAGATTCTGATGATTGGAGTGAAATAAACATCTCCTCTGCTGAGTGAAGGTGCCCCCTCAAATGCTCCAGTCTTGCCTTTCTTAAGGGCTCAAGATATGCAAAACGCCGGCTTGATTCTTCTCTTATCAGCCGATTCCTCTTTTCCGTAGAATCAAAAATATATTGCAACTCAAGAGTCCTCCATTTGATAATATCATCTGTCTTAAAATCTGTCGTAGGAAACCTTAAATTAACATACCTGTGTGACAGCCCCTTTATCGGATAAACTTTATCTATCTTCTCAGCGAGCCATATAAAGCGTGGAGTATAAGCTTCGAATTCATAATCAAAAGCCGGCCGCGCATGAGATATTTCACTGATCAAATTCTCATAATACCCTAACTCTCTAAGGGCTTCTCCGTATTCTTTTATTGAAAAAAGAAGCTTTCCTCCAAACTTTTTATAATCCTCTTCGCTGGGATTGATTAAAAAATTCTTCGGAAATGTCTTAGGCAGTCCCGATCCTGCTCCTTGAAGTATTATGCCGTAAGAGGGATCCATGGGGATCCAATTCTCTTCAATTTTAACCATGCTAATCGTATGAGGGCTGGTAGGCTTGAGGGGTGAGACCAGCAATAATCTGAGGGCATCGAATCCTGCCGAGCGCAAAAGCTGGTTAAGTATCCATGACTGTTCGTCGCAAAACCCCTGAGACTTTATCAATACATTAAAAGGTTTGTCCGTTAAAAAACCCTGTTTGTTTGTTCCAAACTTTACTTGTCGGAAAACATAATCTAATATGCTCACCGCCTTTTCCATTGGTGAATTTTTACCCTTGCAAATTCGTGAAGCAATATTCTCTGCCCAGAGACTCCTCCATAAATACCGCATATCATCGACTGTAAAACGCTTGGCATAAAATTCATCTTCTGATGGAGGGTTATTTAACCTAAGGGGTTTAGGACACTGTACATCGCCAATCTCTCCTGAGATACTGGCAATTTTATTGAACTCACCTTTTGCCTTATCCCACTCCTCAAGCCACACATAACATATTCCCCTTAGCAATAATTTTTTCTCGTCAAGTGATTTCGATGAAGAGTATCCGTCAAGGGAGCCTAATGCCTGCTCGTACTTATGCTCATTTAAATAGCTTTTAGCACGTAAAATAATATCTTGTGATTCTTCACCTGAAAAACATACAGAATTAAATGTAAAAAAAAGAAAACAAACGGTAAAAAAAATACTTTTCTTATCGTGCCTTATTAACATGTTAAAAAACTCTTTTTATAAATTTTATTATTAAAAAGGCTATTTCACTTTAGTCCGGCAGTCCAATATAGCCTTTTCCATTCATGTTTTCCCGGGATATTAAACATTCAAATATTTGTTGCTACAATTGCCTCTGTGGCAATAGTGGCAACAAGTATTTCATATTTTAACAATAATCAACTTAATATACTTGTATTCAATAGCTTAAGTTTATTTTTCTACAAAATAGACATCCTTGTTTTGACCTGTTTTAACGTAATTATTTAGCCGATTGAGCAGGAGTTAGAATAATACTGTTTTTTGAGGT
>CAZLCT010000114.1:0-7297 GCA_964558015.1 uncultured bacterium
TTTACCGCACTGATCCCTAATTTCTTTCCCTGCTGTTTCATCTTTCTTAACCTCCTAATCTGATTATTTGTTATCATTCAAGATGCCTCCTATTCTCTTGCATCTTGTACGATTTTTAATCCCCTTTAAACGGGAATTATAATTGTCGTCAGCCGGGAATTATAATTGTCGCTAGACACCAGTCTTCGCGTTGGGATCCTTCCATAATCTCAATATACGGTTTAACCCATACATTGCACAAGCCGCTTACAAGCCCCTTTGCCCCTGCATTAAGAGAAGGGCCGTCCAGATAATCTTCTCCCTGCACTATTGAGGTTTTTTTTGCAGTTTCGCTGTAGAGCCATCTCGAAAAGGTAACAAAATCGCCGGAACTATCTTTAACACCCGCTATACCTTTTAATTCTGCAAGCTCTAAAAAAGTTTCGTAGAGAATATTATTATGGGTACACTGAGGTATATTGTAAACTATCACAGGTATAAATTATCACCCTTTATATAACGCTAAGAAGAAATACCTTCCCATATATATTTATTAATCTAAAAGGAAACTTCGTGGTTATAAAGGAGTGCTTAGGAATATTTTAGCTTTCAAGAGTAGATGTGCCTATTTTGATATTTGCTTAATTATTAAAAAATTAGAAAATATTTCTTGACAGAGTGAATCTAGCATTGTAAAATATATTTATATATATGAACATAGTTTATATATACAGAATTTATTTAGGATTGTATTTCGTTTTACATGGAAGATCATGTACGGTTTGCACAAATAGCTATTAATATCCGAGGATTTATAAGAAAAAATAAAAGTAAGAACATTAAATCTCGATATAAAGATTCAACAGGAATAAAAATATGAAGAATGAATCTAATTCTTGATTGCCATTTTATAAGAAGAGGAGATAATTATGAAAATAAATACAGAATTATTAAACGAGTATTATAATAACCTTAATGAGAACACAAAACAATACTTAAATGCTGCTATTTCAAAAATAGTCGATGTAAAAAAAAGTGGCGGTAAAGTTATGGCCGTTACCGGCAGCGGGCCTAACATACACGAAGGTGTTACCACATTGATTGCCGAGCTAATGGCTAAGGATATTATTGATAGTGTCTCAACAAGTTCAGCTGTAATTGCTCATGAGATGGCAGGAAGCCTTGATAAAGTAAAAAGAGTAAATGCAGCCATGGTAGGGATTAAACCTGATAGTCATTTTTTGCCAAGAGGAAATGTTTTCGAATTTACTCTTTTGGAAAAGCCTGATTTAGATGAATTGAGAAATGAGATGATTTTGGATGAAAAACTATTAAAAAAGGGGATGGGAGCTAAAGGTAATATCATCATTAAAGCTGCAGGTAATATGGGATATCCAATGGGATTAAGGACAGAAATAATATCTAATGAGATTCTAAGAATTGCTCAAGTATATGGTTTACCCTTTGAAGAAGTTGCCGGTTGGGGTGCAGATCTTCAGACAATGATCGGGATTGGAGCCATAAAGAGACTCCCAGTACTTGTAACAGTACCTCAGCTTATTGGAGGGGGTACGGTAGGATTATGTATTGGTGATAGCATACCTATTTCAGAAAGGTGCATGAGGATATCCCGGCTTATCGAAGAGGCGGATTTAATTATCGAATCAGCTGTAGCTCTAACTCAAGAGATTCATGATGGACCTTTTGAATGTTATACCGGACACGGTATCTGGGCTTTTTGGAATGGATTAAAAACGTGTAGTTTAAGAGGAAAAACACTGATCAGAATTGATCTAGATAAGAATTTAAGAAAAGCGAAAATAGCACAAGAAAAAAACAAACAAATACAAAAGGCAATAGACCAAGGACTTCCTAAAACAAAAATTACCAGTATACCGTTTCGTATGGAAATGTCCGGTTTTGCTCGTCTCGAAGGGAGTATACCGATTGTAGGAGATATTGGAGAGATATGGCCTATCATAGCATGGCGGGTGGCTGATGCTTTAGGTATTGCCTTAGACTTCATAAGCTATCCACAACAATCTAAAGAAGGAAAGCAAATGCGTGATTTGATAGTAAAAAATATCAAGCCATTAAATAGGAAAAAAATATTAAAGAAGGCAAAAGAATATGATCTGAAAAAAGAAAGTAATCTAGAAAAACCATAGAAGTTATTATATTTTTTTATACTTCAATAATATTGCTAGATGGATTCTTTAAATTATAGTTGTAATAAATTAATGATACAATAGTAGAGGGTCTTCTTAATTACTTTTTTACTATTAGAAAAATGGTAGAATTCATATTGTATATATATACAATCGTACGCATATTAAGAATATTACTTTTGAAGAGAAGGAACTTCTTGCCTAATTGTAACCAATCTAAATAAGAATCTTAACAACAGCTTTTCTAATTTTCTCAGGCTGATCCAATATGCAGCCAGGTTTATATGCATCATGAGGAAAGAAGATACTGAAATAAGTTTTTTCCATTCGAAACCCGGTTGTATTTTCACCTTTAAAAAATATAATATCATCCTGCTCTGAATATTTTACGATAGCAGTAAGATTTTCAACAAATGACCAGTAAATAATTTCTCTGCCTTTTATTATGTATTGAATATCTATATATTTTTTATGCGCTTCAAAAAGGTTTTCCGTTTCTCTTTTTGTGATATATGTTGATAGTATCGCAAAAACACGATTACCAATAATAGAATATTTACCATTTGGAAACTTATTGCATTATCCAATTGTGAATTTATAAGAAAATTAATTCCTAGAAAATTTATTATTAATACTACAGTAATTTTTAATGTTATCTATTTTGTCGATAATCATGGTATTGCTATAACTTTATTTTTTCATTTTGTCAATTAATAAGTTTTTACATTTTTGGTAACATTTTTTGATATTAAGTGTTTTTAGAAAATAGAATTTGACACTTTTACAAAAATGTTTTTGAAACGGGGCTGGGGAGTTTTTACTGGGCCGATAAAATCGAAAAGACGGGAGCGCTTTGCTTTATCATCAATCCGTACAAGTTCAGGATTATTAAAGATTCATGGAACAAAACGGACAAGCTGTTTTAACGCTTACAATACGGTTACTTCAATCCGCGTTCTTTTAACATAGCTATAGCTCGTTCTAGGTCCGCAAACGTATCGACACTAAAACCACTGAAAGCTTTGTCTTTACACTTGGTTGTAGGTACATGCAGTCGGTATCCATATTCAAGAACCCGTAATTGTTCAAGAGATTCCGTCAATTCGAGCGGGGTGGGCTCAAGTTGTGACAACTTGAGTAGGAAATCTCGTCTATATATATACAATCCGATATGTTCATACACAGGACAACCCGTATCTTCGCGTGCATATGGGATTAATGACCGTGAGAAATAAAGAGCAATGTCTTTAATATCTGTAACAACTTTGACTACGGCTGTGTTTTGGAAATCCTCAGGGTTAGAGATTGGGTATTTTAGTGTGCTCATTTCAAGTGTTGCATCTTCTAAAAGAGATTGAATGCCTTCTTCAACCATCAAAGGATCAAAAAAAGGTTGGTCACCTTGGATATTGACTATGATATCCGCATCGATTGATTGGGCCGCTTCGGCTATACGATCAGTACCACTAATGTGATCTATTCTTGTCATTATAGCTTTGCCTCCAAAATCCTTAACTACATTAAAAATTCGCTCATCATCCGTCACTACATACACCGAGTCTAACAATTTAGCCTGAATAGCTTGTTCATAACAGCGTTGAATTAGTGACTTACCGAGGATCATTTTCAATGGCTTGCCAGGAAGCCTAGTAGAACCATACCTCGATGGAATAAGTCCTATTATTTTTATCTTGCTCATGCTTTTAATTCTCCCGTAATATATTATTAAATTTATTTAATGTATGTTCTATATTAAATCCATATGCTCAAGTCGTTTCGCAAGTCTTTGTCTTTCAGCAGGTATGAGCTCACGTTGAGGAGGGCGAACGTAACCCGGATCAAATCCACGTAAACGAAGGCCTTCCTTGTAGAAGGCCACCATCTTCCCATAGTTGAACAATTCACACACATGATTAATGATCTTCTGTGTTTCCCATGCCTCTTCAAAGTTACTCTTCTTAACATTCGTGTAGATGTTAAGGAAAAGTTCAGGGAATACATTAGCAGTACTCGATACGGATCCATGTGCGCCCGTCAGATAAGCCTGATATGTATATTCATCAACACCATTTATAATTATATATTCATCAGGTGCATCTCCTAGCACTCGACTTAGTAATGCCATATCTCTACTGCTGTCTTTAATGCCCATGATGTTATTATACTTAGTAGATAACTCAAAGATAAGCGCCGGTGTCAATAAATTCTTTGCACAACTCGGTAGGTTGTACAACATAATGGGAAATCCTTTAATAGCATTTGCTATCATTTTATAATGTAATTTTAATGCAGTATTATCGTAGGTATAGAATCCTGGGGCTATGACAGCAGCTGCGACGGCTCCTGCTTTCTGTGCATGGCGGGTCAATTTGATGGATGTTCCCGTATCAAAATGTCCAGTCTGTGCGATTACATTGATGCGCTTTCCAACTGCCCCAATCAATTCTTCAAGAAGTCTCATACGTTCTTCTACTGTCATCAAAAATCCTTCTCCGGTAGTGCCACAGACAAAGATACCATGAACACCCTGATCGGCTAGACGAATTGCAAGAGCACAAGCTTTTTCGTAATCCACTTTTACTCCATTTTTTGTAAAAGGAGTCAAAATTGCCGATATTATACCTTCAAGTTTCAAGTCCATACTAATTTCCTCCTCCTTTTTGCATGTATGAACAAAATGCATATATACAGAATTTTTAGAATAATAAACAAAATATAGCAAGAAGCCATTTTACCTTTAAGGTCCAATTAAATTGTTAATGTACTGAACCATAATCGCAGTTACCGACAGAATGTTTGGATACGTTAAAGAATGGGTTTTAAATAAATACAATAAAAGCCAAAATTTATTAAACGTATATATTTATTTTTATTCTCTCATTATTATAAAAAGCCCTGACAGAGACTCTTGAAATGTTCATTTTTTTACTGTCCTTTCAGCTTTTGATATTGCCTCCTTCACAGTTGACTTATTCAACATTACAGACTCCACCATTAGAATGAATGGTTAGGTGGATTCCCTACCGAATATTTCACTTTCTTTGCTTATTGCAGGGTAATAATGAGCAAAATTTAGAGATTTGGCAAATGCTTTATGATTTTCAAGTTTCTTAAATTCCGGATTTGAAAGTACATCTTTTTTAACTGGAAGGTGCCCGGCTTTCTCAGTCCATTCCAGTATATGGTCAGATAAATATTTTATTAGCTTGATACCTGCTGCCATTTCCACCTTATCACCTGTCTTTGGCATAGATAAAACATGAGAATTTGTCCATACTGCAGGATGATTGTAAAATGTTGGAATTGGTGTGGTTTCATAATGGAGCCCTTTAGTATTATTGCAATCATAGAGATGCCATAGTCCATTCATTTCCATAGCGACAATTCCCTTTCTAAAACCTTGAGAAGCACTTTCTTCTCTTTCTGGAGCTACTTTATACTTATAGACAAGGTCTCTCATAAACTGCAACGCACAGATCCCTTTGTCACTGTTAAAATTTGCTTTTTTTAGATCCTTTGTAAGAACACTTCCTCTTTACTGCCATAGTAGTGACATCCAGAATCTAAAGGTACCTCCACCACTGTAATCAAGTCCAAACCCATATTGATCTATCTTTCCATCACCGTTTGTATCTTTAGTTAGTTTTTTTGCATACCTTTCCCCTTCCACTAAAGTGCTATTCCATGCACCCTTCACAAACTGATTTTTAGTTAAGCCGGCTTTTTTTAGTGCGATTGAAATCCTTAATCATGCTAGATAATACAACATTTTCCGGTGGTCCAATTCCATTCCAAAATTCAATTGTTAGTTTTTCAGGTAAGGTTTTTTTGCTTCCTGTGCCCCCCGGCCATTAAGAAAAACGATGTTAACATAAATATGCTACCTATAAAAACTAAGAAAAACTTTCTACTAATTTTCCTTTTCATTTCAATTCTCCTTTTAACTTATAGAACTATTTTGGCCTAAACAGTCAAGCAGTACTTTCAATTTGATCACCCCCTTTCTTTAATTTAGTTAGATTTTATATCCAAGCCTTGTTGATATCTTTATTGCTGTATCCTTCATGGATTCAGCTAATATACTTTCTACTTCTTTCGTGATCCGTTGTGAGGGTCCAGAAACACTAATCGAAGCAAATACATTTCCTTCATGATTACGAATAGGTACTGCTACGCACCTAATCCCATCTTCATGTTCCATATTATCTATAGAATAACCTTGGTTAGAAATTTTTCTTAATTCTTTGAACAAAGCATTCTTATCAGTAATAGTGTTTTTCGTAAATTTCTTAAGACCTTTTTTTTGTATTATTCTTTCGACTTCATATGCTGGCATAAAAGCAAGAATTGCTTTGCCGACTCCTGTACAATGAAGCGGAGCTCTCTCTCCTAAAGCACAATGTGTTCTGAGACGTTTTTTCGATTCAAGACAAGCAACGTATAGAACCTCTCCGCTCTCCAAAACTGTTAGCTGAATTGTTTCGTCTAATTTTTTATTCAGTTTTTCTAAGTAAACAGTTGATACTTTAATAATCTCAAGATTAAAACGCGCCATGTTAGCCAGTTCGAAAATCTTAAGACCCAAAAAATACAAATTGCTTTCATTATCTTTTTCAAGAATCTTCTCATTTACCAACTCTGAAATAATTTGATATACGCTGCTTTTAGGAATGTTTAATTCTCTACTTATATCCGTAATACGTTTACTTCTATCCCTTCCTATAAGCTCAAGAATTCTAATAGCCCTTTTTACAGACCGCACATGATTTTCCATATAAAACAAATTTCAACCTTATATTTATTCCGTATATATAAACATGGTTTATATATGTAAAATTATTTTACCATGCTAAATTCACACTGTCAAGAAATATTTTATAATTTTTTTAATCTCCCACTCAGTAAAATAAAATTTCCGCCGAAAAGCGGAAAATAAAATAAATTCCTATTGACGTCTGATATAGTTTATAGACTAACAAAAACCAATAGAGGCAATACTATGTGACGAAAAAAAGCTTATCATAAAAACGAAGTGTAAGTATACGCATTTCCCCTGGGGAGATATATTATTATTTGGTAACAGTCAAAACACCCGCATCTACATTTAAGCAATAAAAAGTGCCATATTTCCCCTATATAAAAAATATTTG
>CAZLCT010000115.1:0-7248 GCA_964558015.1 uncultured bacterium
CAAAAACTCGGCCTCCCTTTTTTCTATCTCTTTGCGAGTAAGCATTGTTATTACCATTTATAGAATATTCATAAAAAGACACAAATAAAAACACTAAATACCACGAATATATTAGACAAAGCTAGATATATATCCTTATTGTAACTTCTATACTTCAGAATTTCAGTAACAATTTGTTACCTAAATTGTGAAAAACTACACGGCAGGCAGGCGTGGTGTTTAGTGTTATCTTTTCTTAGTTAATAACGAATACAATGCATCTAAAGATTGTGGAATAACACGTGTCTGAGAAAAAATCGGCATGAAATTAGTATCACCCTCCCAGCGTGGAACAATATGTATATGAATATGTCCGGGAATACCGGCTCCGGCAACCGTTCCACAATTTATACCAATATTAAATCCGTTTGGCTTAATGTGCTTTTTCAAAAGTAATTTCATATCAATAAGGAGGCTCATCATATCAATAATTTCATTCTTATTCAGATTCTCAATATCAGCAATATGACGATTAGGGGCAATCAAAATATGCCCGTTGTTATATGGAAAAATATTAAGAATAGCAAAAGCATGTTTCCCTCTCTTAACAACATAATTTTTTTTATCTTTACTAGAACGATACTTTTCACAGAACAAACAATGTCCTTTTTTCTCTTTTTTTGCAGTTTGTACATAACCTAGGCGCCAGGGTGCCCATATTTGTTTCATGAGAGAGTCCTTTTTGTTCCTTGAGGTCAGATGTCTGACATCAGATGTCAGATTTTTCTTTATCTTTTTCATTTATATACTCATTTTAAAAATCGTTACATTTTTCTTTTCTTTGCTAATCTTTCTATCTTCTGTTTTCTGTTTTCTGTTTTCTGCCTTCTGTCTTCTGACTTCTGGAATTAAACTATAACCTTAGGCTTATCATAGAGATCGAATATAAAATTTAAATTGCGCAGGTTCCAAATGGATATTTTTTCCTGTTTAGCCATCAACTTTGCATTTAAATCAATACCATACGGAGTGATTAATATCCTTTTATTAACTTTTTTCCTAATTTTTTGACTATCATTGACTAATATCTGTACATCTTCCTCTTCAACAGGCTTACTTGCAACCTGGCATAGCCACCGCGTGTTTGGTGATTTCGCATAAACAGGGAAAATACGGCCGTTGGTCGGCCTAAGATATACCTCACTAAATGCAGGGCATTTTATCCTACTGCTATTAACTTCTATAACATCGTTATGGAATGAACGAAGTAGTTCCTCCACCCTCTTTGATAATTCCTTATGTTCATCATGGCATGTAGAGTCAATGAGATCATAAATCTCACTTCTAAATTTTGTTTCATTCCTTCCGCTTTCTAAGCCCAAAGTAATAAATTTCTTATAAAATACATACCTAAGCCAAAATCTTAAAAAAACATCTCTTATGCAATAAAAACACCCTGCCTTATTAACAAATCCTTCTTCTATAAGACGCTGTAATCCTTTTTTTGTTTCATCCTTATTTTTCTCAATAAACCGTGAAATTACATTCAATTTTTTTCTGCCGCAGGCAATAGCAGTAAGTATATTCAAGTAAAAATAAAACTGACAGCCTTTATTTAAGGAACTCAGTTCTAATAATAAATGCTGGTGTAGCTGCCCGCTGGGGCGAAATACTAAAGAAGTAAGGACATCAATCAATACCTCATCTGTAACACAATTATTATAAGCGTGTCTTTTAATTTCTTTGGTAATAATATTGAGATAATAAGGCTGGCCATCAGTAAGCCGAACCAAAAAATTAATAATAGAATCTTCAATTTTTATCTCGCCTAAACATTTCTTAATAAACTTAAAACTCTCCGAAAAATTAAAAGGCAAAACCGATATTGATTCAAAATTACCGAAAAGAAGGGAAAGCTGTTCACGGAATATTTGCTCTGCCTTTTTGGGGCGGGAACTCGACACAACATACATGGTATCCTTTTGCACCATTATCTCCTGACTAAAGGAAACAAAAGGATCATGTAATCCAAATTGCTGCAGGCGGTCAAATTCATCTATAATAAATAGAACCTTTTTACCGCTTTCCTGAAATAATGTTTGCGTAAGAGTTAGTAGTAGTTCAAAGGCTTTTGAATGGTTTCCATTTATAATATGCTGTTTAATCAAACGCATACTTTTAATTGTCTGCGGCAAATACTTTCGTGTTCTTTTCACCAGACCGTCGAAACCCTCCGGCATAATAATTCCGCTGGCTCTAACATATGATTGAAGTATTGTTCCCATAAATTTTTTTGCAAAATAATCAAATGGTTCAGGAACAACTTCAATATAGACTATAATTAAATTGGGGGATGATAGATTAGAAATAGAATGACGCAATAAAGATGTTTTACCGCTAAATTGCCTTCCGATAAAACCTACATTTTGCCGGTAGCCTCTCTGAAATGCGTCAATACGCTTTTGAAGTATAGATGATATTTCTACGCGCTCGATAAAACACTCATCAATGACAAAATCATCAATCATATATTTGGAAGTTATTAAATGATTTGTTAAATATTATTTTTATTTCTGAAAGGGAAACAATTTTAACATCAAGTTGGTTAGAAAACAATAACTAATTATTAAAATTACAAAATAAATTACTTACTTAACAAAATTTTTTAAAAAATATTTTATGTGTCATAATTATGGCACACATTTTCTAAACGAAAAAATATTATTAAAGAAAAAATTAATAAAATATGCAACAAAATATTTATCAGATTGTATTCTTTAAAATCTTTTTTTTATTTTGTTTTATAATAACTTTAAATAAGTAAAAAGTGATAATTATACACTACAAATAGTATGTCTATTTTTTTTTATGTATTTATAGTATATCCATTCATTTAAAAGTTAATCTTATAGTTAAAAAATATTTATGTTTTTTTAATGGTTTAAAATGTAATTTTTGGGGGTGCTTTAATCTAAATAAACAAGCGGGTTATGAGGTATGGATTTCTTTCTAATCTCAAAATGAAGTGATGGAATTTGAGTTCGGCCTGTAGTACCGGCATGAGCAATTATATCCCCTTGTTTGACTTTCATACCTACTTGAACAAGATTTTCATTATTAAACGCATATATAGTCTGAAAATTATCCCTATGATCAATTATTATCATCTTTCCCAACCCTTTAATCTTAGTACCTTCATATGAAACAATACCACTTTTTGCTGCTTTTACATATGCATTATTGCTTGTTTTAATATCGATTCCCTTATTTTTAGCTCCATTTATTATTGAACCAAAATGATACAAAATTTTCCCCTTTAACGGCCATATAAACTTCGCCTCACTTGGTAATAATAATATATCATTAGCATAAAAATGCTTGGTTGACTGTCCTGCCTTTGATGGAATATAAAGCATTTGGCCTATCTCAACATAGGTTACATCAGGCAAACGATTTCTTTGTGCAATAGAGTATACTGTAACATCATATTTTTTTGCAATACCCCATAATGTCTCACCTTTTTCTACTTTATGATAAAATCCTTCCTTTTGGGGAATAACTGGTCTTACGGGAGTTATTTCCTCATGAATTGTTTTGGGCATTATAACAGGAGTTACTTGTGGAGGCGGGATATATGGGGTTTGTGTGCTACACCCTGAAAACAATATAACTATCATATTTAAAATAAGATAGGTAAATATTAGATTATAAGTCTTGTATATCATTTATATAAAACCTATTCTGTTTCCTTTTTATACAGTATCGGTAATAAATATTATAAGCTTTATAATATTATATTTTATATATATTTACATTAAAACAAAAAAGGAGAGTCCGCCAACTCTCCTTTTTTTTTACATACACCCTCTACTAATTTATTTAAATCCGGCTATTTAAGTATTAACTAATTTTATTTATAACAAGTTGTAAATCAATCACATTAACATTCCCATCATTATTTGCATCTGCTGGCAATGTTATTGAAAGAATACCTAATATCTGGTCACACAAAATACTTACATCATTATTATCAACTACTCCATCCTCATTAATATCACCATTAAGATAATGCACAATAATAGAAACAATGGTTTCATTACCAATACTATCGGTAGCTTTAACAGTTATGGGATTATCTCCTTCTACCAAGTCAATATCAATTGAAAAGCTACCGTCAGATACATTAACAATTTGTCCATTAACATCAACTTCTGTTATTGAAAGGTCATCAACCGTTCCTGCAACATTAATGTTTTTTCTCCCAAATGAGTCGCCGTCTAATGGAGAATCAATTGTTACAATCGGAGCCTCAGAATCTATCGTAATAATACCACTCGAGCCATTGATTGATACACTTTGGGCATCCCCGGTTGCACCAGCCGTATTTGAAAAGGAAATTGCTGCATCCCCATCAGTTGCACCATCTCTAACAGTAAAAGAAGCATTTAGAACAACACCATCACTAATTAAATTATAATTTAAACCATAAATAATGACCTTTTCCAGACCAGGAGATATAGAATTCATTTCAACAACTTTTCCTGCTGAGGTACCAGCAGCACCGATTATAATATCATTAAGAATTAAACGAGTGTCATCGTAATTAAAATCAAAATTCATGGCACTCACTGAATCACCATCATTGCTGAAGTTTATATCTACAGAAACGTCATCACCTGGTTTTGCATTTATATTTGTTATGCTTATTGTTGCTCCGTAAGCATATAAGGGCAGGAATAAAAAAAACAAAAATAAAAGATAAACCCTCTTATAAAAGTCTATCAAGCTTTTAAAATTACTACTCATCTTGGCCTCCTTCCCCATTATTTATTTAAAATTGGTTCTGGAGTCCGTTCACTTTTATAAGCGATCCGTCATTTTATTATTTTTATTGATACATAAGTAAGTGCATAATTAATGCCAATTTTTGATATTTTTTGTTGATTTATTTAAAATGTACTAATATTTAGTTCATTATAAAAAAACAACTTACAACATCTCATTTAATTTTGGTAAAATTTATTTAATTTACAATAAGTCAATTTTTTAACAGTTTATCAATGTTAAAACTCACTGTATTTTATAAGTTATTTTTTAATAAATACTTATAGTTTTTTTGTCAATTTATTGACCTATAATAAAAATGAGATAGCTAATAAATTTTGAAGTTTCAAACAGGAAGGTTTTGGGTATTTACTTTAAACCCAAATTTTTCATTTTAGCAATTAGTGTGGTCCTTTTGATTCTAAGAAATTTTGCAGCTGTACTTACAACATTATTACTCTTTCTCATAGCACGCATGATTAAATCTTTTTCCAGTGCCTCTACAGCAGAATCAAGTGGCGGTATAGAATCTCTATCAGTGGTATGCATAATTGATTCTGTATAATCAATCTGTGCATTACGAATACGTTCGGGTATGTCATTTATAGTAATTGTATCTCCTGTTCCAAGAATGATCGCCCTTTCAATAATATTCTCAAGCTCTCTTATATTGCCAGGCCAATGATAGCGGAAAAAACAGTCAAGAACTTCAGGTGAAATCTGTTTCGGTGCTCCTGCTTTTTTTGGTGTATACTTCTGTATAAAATGTTCGGCCAGTAAGGAAATGTCTTCTTTCCTTTCACTTAAAGAAGGAATATTGATAGTAATAACGTTTAATCGATAATATAGATCTTCACGGAAATTTCCCTTGGCTATTTCCTCTCTTAAATCTTTATTGGTTGCAGCAATGAAACGAACATCAACAGAAATATCCTGGGTTCCACCTAGAGGTTTAATCTCTTTCTCCTGCAACGCACGCAGTAGTTTCGCTTGAATACTGGGAGAAACTTCACTTACTTCATCAAGAAAAAGAGTACCTCCATTAGCAACTTCAAATAATCCCTTCTTCATGGAAGTTGCTCCGGTAAATGCTCCTTTCATGTAACCAAAAAGTTCACTTTCAAGTAATGTCTCAGGCAGAGCAGCACAACTAATCTTGACAAACGGTTTATCTTTGCGTTTACTTCTTTCATATATATTATGTGCAACAAGTTCTTTGCCTGTACCGCTTTTACCTGTAATTAAAACCATACTATCAGTAGGAGCAACTTTATCGATTAATTTAGAAATGTCTCTCATTACTTTACTTGCTCCAATTAATACTTTCTCACCTACATGTAATAAACCTGTAGAAGCACTATCTTCCCTCTTTTTATGACGTAAAGCTTTTTTAATAGAAATAACAACGTCGTCAAGCATTATAGGCTTAGTAATAAAATCAAAAGCCCCGGCTTTTAACGATTCAACTGCAGACCCGACTGTATCAACAGCAGTAACAATTATGACTTGAATGTCAGGTTTTATTTCTTTAATGCGTTTAAGGACTTGTACACCGCTTATATCAGGCAGTGTAAGATCAAGAATAACTATATGGTAGCTGCGCTCGCTTACACGAATTAACCCTTCTTCACCGTTAAAAACCGATTCTGCTCTGAATCCTTCTAGAGAGAGTGTATTTTCCAAAATATCGCAATATTCTTTATCATCATCTATAATAAGAATTTTTACTAACGATTTCTCTTCTACCACGGTTTTACTCCATTTTTATCCGTTAAAACATATGTTCAAATAATTAAATTTGAATGTCATTTTGATGACAAAAGTATACCCCCTATTTGTTAAGATGTCAAAATTTTAACGTAATGCTTTTTTATAAATTTGCATAAGTCACTAGAATTAAATATCTTACATATTTTGATTTTTTTTTATTTTTATGATAAAATAACCCATATGTCTAAAAAGCGAACAATAATTATATCATCACTTTTGATAATACCTATAGCATGCTTTATAAAATTAATAACTTTTCGTTTAGATTCATTAGGCCCATTAGACATCTATTGGGTAAAACTACAAAACTATAATTCCAGGCAAATGTATCCCGAATTGGTAGAATCTTACGAAAAATTAGTTGCAAAATATCCTGAACGTACCAAGCTATTATATTTACTCGGATGGGGATATTACAAAACCGGAGAGCCACACAAAGGATATGAATATATGAAAAAATATATGGAATCACACCCCTCTCATCCATCATTTCAGGATTATTATTATAATAAGGTAAGAAAGGCGGCGGAGAATGCTATTTAACATTTTTATTTCAGCACTCATTATTATTAATATCATCTGCCTTTATATCTTTTTTATTGAACCCCATGCTTTAGAAGATAATGAATTAACTTTTCCCCTTACTCCTGTAAAAAATATATATAAAAGTATGAA
>CAZLCT010000116.1:0-7230 GCA_964558015.1 uncultured bacterium
ATTTTAGGAGTTTTTTCTCCTAATTTCCACCTTTTACTTAACGGGGAGCAGTATAGCAATAAACAAATTCCAAATTCAAAATAATCTTCCAAATTGGAATTTCGAAATTTGTATTTGTAATTTATTTGTAATTTGTTATTTGTATTTTGTGATTTTCGATTGTACCACCTCGTAGGTGGTACAATCGGTTAAATCTTTACTCATGTAAATTAGTGTTTCTATTCGTGTATATCCGTGTTACCTAAACCATCTCTCCCAATTTTTCTGCGAGTTGAACTACACGACAGCTGTATCCCCACTCATTATCATACCAGCCCAAAACTTTAACTAATTTTCCGTCAACAACCATAGTAGCTAATGAATCAAAAATACATGAATTATGATTATCAATGATGTCACATGATACTATAGGGTCAGTACAATATTCCATAATGCCTTTCATAGAGCTTTGAGAAGCTTTTTTCATAGCATCATTGATTTCATCGACTGTAACTTCCTTTTTCAGTACAGCAACAAAATCTGTTAAAGATCCGCATGCTGTGGGAACACGAACTGCGCAGCCGTTTAATTTCCCTTTTAATTCAGGAATAACTTTAGCAACCGCTTTAGCCGCTCCTGTTGTAGTCGGAATCTGCGACAAAGCAGCTGTACGTGCTCTGCGCAGGTCAGAATGAGGAAAATCCAGAATTCTTTGATCGTTTGTATACGAATGTATAGTTGTCATAAGACCGTGTACGATTCCGAAAGAATCATTAAGAACTTTTACCATTGGCGCTAAACAGTTAGTAGTACAAGAAGCGTTAGAGACAACAACGTCGGTTTCTTTTAAATCTTCTTCATTTACTCCAAGCACGATCATGTTATCAATTTCATCTTTTGCAGGAACGGTCAACAAAACCTTTTTAGCACCGGCCTGCACATGATTTAGACATTGCTCTTTTTTTCTGAAAACGCCTGTTGATTCAATAACAACCCCCACACCTTTTTCTTTCCAAGGAAGCTGGGCTGGATCTTTAATAGCGCTTACTTCGATTTTTTTTCCGTTAATCACTATTGCATTATCTGCAGCCTTGACATCACCTCCAAATTTACCATGAACTGAATCATACTTAAACAAATGCGCCAATGTCTTCGCATCCGTAAGATCATTTACAGCAACCACATCCAACGTGCTCTTGCTCTCCAGAGAAGCCTTTAAAACCTGCCTTCCAATGCGACCAAATCCATTAATACCTACCTTAACTGCCATTATTCATCCTCCATTTTTACTATTGTTATTATAATAAATTTATCTTATGTGATTTAGAAAGGTTATTATACTGTGAACTGGATAGTTGTCAAGAGGTATAGTGTTACAAAGAAATGTTTTATTAGATAATTTTTATTCCGTTAGTTTTTAAAATTTTAATAGCATTATCAGGATCGTTAAAACGAACTGCGACAAGAGCCTTATCGCAAAACTTTTCGATAAATCCGTATAAATATTCAACATTCAAATTATTTTCATAAAGAACTTTTAATATATCTGCCAGACCTCCGGGCCTGTCTTCCACTTCAATAGCAACAATATCAGCAACCTGTGCCACAAATCCATTTTGTTTTAGAATATTCACCGCATCTTCGGGTTTGTTCACGATTATCCGCAATATGCCTACCCCCCCACTCTCACCTATGGTAATAGCCCGGATATTAATGTCCTTCTCACCAAGCAGTGAAGATACACGATACAGCCGACCTTCAACATTTTCTAAAAATATGGATATCTGCTTAATCTTCATTTTTCACCTCTTATTTAAAATTCATTTAAATAATGTATAATACCCCGAAACTTTTAAACTGAAAAGAAATAAATTATCCGAAGTACGTGTTATTTTGATTCTCCGCAAGGAAAATGGGTCTGTGCCTTTATATTTTGCAGGTGGATTTGTTGCACATGCTGAGCTATATCCGGCCCTCTTAACGATATCTATAATCTCATCATTAAAAGCTCCGAGAGGATAACTAAATGCTTTAATCCGCATACCCAAGGCATCCTCTAATGTTCTCTTTGAACCAATGATCTCTTCTCTTGCTTCAGCCTCAGAGAGCTCGATGAGAGGACGATGAGACTTTGTATGACTCCCGATATTTACTCCATTTTTTGCCATTTCACGTATTTGATCCCACGTAACATAGTTGTCTCCTCCGATTCTGTCAGTAATAATAAATATGGTTGACGGCATACCATATTCCTTAAGAACAGGGAATGCGTGAAAATAATTGTTCAAAAAACCGTCATCAAAAGTAATTGCAACTGTCCTTCCAACCGACATGTCTACTAATTGCTCAAGAGATATGACCTTAATATTTTTGCGCACTATAAATTCAATTTGTCTCCTAAAACTCTGTGGAGAAACACTAAGTTTCGAAGTCGCGTACCCATGGTCGATTTTATGATACATTAATATGGGTGTTTTATAGCCGGGGAATTTCATAATTTAAATAAAAATCTTTAACGCAGATTATCGCAGATCTAACGCAGATATACGTAGATGAGTGTTATGTAATATATTTTTTGGGTCATTGCGAGGGAACGTAGTGACCGAAGCAATCTCTAGAATTGAGATTGCTTCACCCCTACGGGGTTCGCAATGACACCAAAGATAAACATTCTCTAATATTTATCTGCGTTTATCTGCGTCCTATGGTTCGACAGGATTACCATCATGAGTAGAGTTGAAAAATTTGCGTTTATTTGCATAAAATTATAAAAAAACTCTGTGCCCTCTGTGGCTATCCTTTTAAAACTTATATGGCTATTTTTTAAAAAATTGGATAGCATCTTCAACTTTATTTTTGTCAACGCAAGTGTCTTTGCATGGCCCATTCGGTCTCGAATTAGCAACCGCATAAACTGACTTGGGGAAAACTTTAAACATTCCATCTAGCAGCTCATTCTCACACGCAACAGCAATAATTAAACGTGGCTTATATTGCCTTACATAATCACGCGCCATATGTCCTCCGGTTGCTATTAAAACCCGAAGACCATATGTCTTACCAAGTGAAACTATATCACAAATATGACACCTGCCGCATTGCTTGCAATTAGAACTGTCCTTAACAATGTTTTGGGTACAATCAGAATTTTGCAAGCACCTGGGCAGCAGAATTATCATATCCTGAGCATCAATTTTTTCCCTTTTCATCTTTAGGAGAAAATTATTAATACGTATTGTAAATTTAAGAAAATAATTAACCAAGACCTTCTCCTTTTTCCAATCTTTGTCCTATCGCCCACTGATGTGCATTCATTCTTCTTTTGCCCTCATATTGCACATCCAGCAAACGTATAAACCCGTCCTTTACTTTTACTGTAATCCATCCCTGCTTATTTATTTCAACAACAGTTCCCGCATTAGACTTATTAACGTCCTCGATTTTCTCTTTCAAACAAATTGACTTATAAATTTTAAGCATTTTTCCATTATAATATGTATATGCTGATGGCCAAGGAATAAGAGCTCTAATTTTATTATGTACTTCATCACAAGATGTATTCCAATCAATTAACCCATCCTTTTTCTCCAAAAATGGCGCATAAGATGCACTTGCTTCATCCTGTTTTGTAAGTCTAACCTTACCAGATTCAATATCGTCCAAAACATCCCCCAATCTTCGTCCTGCACATTGAGCTATTTTTTCAATTAATTCCATAGAGTTGATGCCATTATCAATAGTAATTTTTTCCTGATAAATAATATCTCCGCAATCAACCTTTTCATTTAACTTTATAATAGTAAAACCTGTTTCAGTATCGCCATTTAATAAGGTATAAGGTACAGGAGAAGGACCGCGGTATTTTGGTAACAATGAAGGATGAATGTTTATGCAATAAAACTTAGGGATGTGAAGGATATCGGGAGGCAGAATTCTTCCGTAGGAAACAATAAGAAATAAAACAGAATCGAATTTTTTGAGCCCTGATAAAACTTCATCTCCTGAAAGAACATCGGGCTGCATACATAAAATATTACTTTCTCGGGAAAACTCTTTTAATAAAGACTCGTAAGGCTGCTGTCCTCTACCTTTCTTAATATCAGGACCGGTTACAATAGCCTCAATGGTGTGTGATTTATTTATGATAGAAGCAGCAATAACGAGTGAGAAATTATCAGAACCGAAAAAAACTATCTTCACAGTCTATTAACTTTCCTTGCACAATTAATAACTTCAGCCCGGGCCGTGTGGCCTAAATGGTCAATAAATAGTTTACCGTTTAAATGATCTGTCTCATGTTGAATTATTCTTGCAAGAAAATCTTTTACCTCCATATTTATCTTCTTCCCATTTCTATCAAGTGCCTGAAATTTTATTTTCTTAGCACGCGTAACTTCGGCACTTGCACAAGGCAGGCTTAGACATCCTTCTACATCTTCAACCTCTCCTTTACTTTCTGTGATTACAGGGTTTACGAAAACATAAGTTTCGTCTTTCGTCCCCTTTGGCGCCGCAACTATGATTCTCTTTAATATACCAACCTGTGGTGCTGCCAGGCCTACCCCTTTATTTTTCAACATGGTCTCGATCATATCATCAAACAAACGCTTCTCATCATCACCAATAGATGTTACTTCCTCACATCTCTTTCTTAAAACCTCATCTGGATATATCCTTATTTCTAATAACGCCATATCGCCTTAACCTCCTTCTCAAATAAGGAAATTATTGTAACATACTCACCTTGTTGTATCAATTATAATGTTTTTAATAAACAATAAATGATTGACATAAAAGAAGTAATAAAATAAAATAATTTAATTTTAATAAGGCGAGAAATACTATGGGTGCATATGGCCAACAATCACGATCAGCTAACGAATATTACAATAAAGGTGTAAGTGCGTTAGAAAAGAAAAATTATGATTACGCCATTGCCATGCTGCTTCAAGTAGTCCAAGAACAACCGCTTTTCTGCGAAGCACGACGAGAACTCCACCGTGCAGAACGTGAAAAATATTCAGAACACCCTCCAAGTTACTTTTCCCTTATGTTTATCAAATTAAACAATTTGATACCTATGCTTCTCGCTTTATATTATGAAGCCCGCAAAGATTATGAAAAAGCAATCGCGTTTTATGAAGATTTATTAAAATCTGATTTAAATAATAAATTATATTTAAAAAAAATACACCTATGCTCATTGAAAAATAAATGGATAGAAGTTTCTATAGTAGCGCTTGAGAGCCTTTTTGAAATTAATAGCGAAAATGCCGAAATAGCCAAAACACTTGGTGAATTGTACCGTGATATCCAAAATATAGAAAAGGCTGCCTCATATTTTAAAAAATCTTTATCCATTAATCCAGCAGACCAAAAGGTATCAAAATCCTTAAAAGACCTGGAAGCTTTACGTACAATTAAAACCGGAGGATGGGAAAAGGACGGTGATTATCGGTCTAAAATTAAAGATGAGAATGAAGCCCAAAAACTAGAAACCGAAGCAAAATTAACATCCAACTCCGACAAAATTATCAAAAAAATAACCAAGCTAGAAAATTCTCTTAAGGAAAACCCCCAAGATCTTAATGTATGCCTGGATCTTATTGATGCTTACCTCAATTCAGAAAAACTTGATGAAGCTGAAACACTTATACAAAAAACAGAACAAAGCCACAAGGGCAACGAATATTTAGAAAACCGTATATCAATTTTAAAAAAGACACGCATCGCAAACCAACTTAAGCAGGCTGAATCTGATCTTCATTCTGACCCTGATAACAATGAGCTTAATTCCAAAGTAAAAAACTATAAAATTCAACTTATGCATGCAGAGCGGGATACACTTGAAAAAAAAGTAAAGCTTTATCCCAACGATCTTTCATTAAAATTCCAGCTCGGTGAAGTCTATTTTTACCTTGGAGATTATGATAAAGCTATTGCTGAATTTCAACATTCAGTAAAAGACCCTGCCCTCTCAACCAAAACACTCAATAAATTAGGCCTATCATTCCATAATAAAGGCATGCATGATTTAGCTGTTCTCCAATTTTCTAAAGCTTTGACAAAAATACCAGGAATAAATGATTTTTCAAAAGAAATAATTTATAATCTCGGGTCAACCCTTGAGGCAATGGGAAAAAAGAAAGAAGCACTTGATGAATATAAAAAGATTTATGAAGTGGATATATCCTACCGTGATATTGCCCAAAAGATAGAAAACTTTTATAAAAAATAACCTACCTTTATTTTAACAATAAATACATATTATTTAAGTATCTTAATTTAAATAACTTATGTTTATATTACAAAGGTTCGAATATTTTTTATTAATTATGTGGCAACTGTGGCAATAAATATTTTATTGAAATAACAGCTAAAAACTATTTTTTCGACATTATAAAAAAAGCAGAGTATTATTCTCTGCTAAATTATACCTATAATTTTTAACTGTAATATATTATTTTCGAATTGTTTTACGATACATTATTAACAAACCTAATAATCCTGACCCTAAAATAACGACCGATGAAGGTTCTGGTGTTGTAGTAACTCCAGGGACCTTATCGCTTTCCTCGTTATTAAAGCCTTGAAAACGTACCAAAAATGACTCTGTACCCGAATTACCCTGAGGTAAAGATGGCGTTAGGAAATCATTTTCATCCAGAATGTCCAAATCAGTTCCTAAAAAAGTAAACATAAATGTCTTTGTCACACCAATATCTATCCCTTCATAAGGTTTTGAACCACCTGTAAAATTATTTCCTATTGTGGCCCCTACGTCAAATTTACCATATGGCTCTGCTTTAACTTTATCAATATCAAAAAGTAAATTAAAATCTAAATCGGTTGTTTCATATAATGAAAGGTTATTTATAGATGACGGAGTGTTATAAACAAATGCTGTAATATAACCCCCGTTAATTGGATCACTTGTATTTGTAATATTAATTGTTAGTTTAGGGTTTTCCCAAATAAGTTCAGCTGTAAAATCACCCCAAGAGCCATCCCCATTAATGGTTAGTGCTCCTTCACTTACGGATATTTGGGATAATAAACCTAATAAAACCGCAATTATAAAAACGCCTATTTTCTTCATTTCAATACCTTCATACTTTCAATAGCTTACGCGAAGTTGGCTTTTTAAAACACTTTTTAAAAGTATAACATGATTCTCCTAATTTTCAAGGTATGCGAAGTAAATAGAGGTAAATAAGAGTAAAAAAGCAAAAAAAAGAGAATGAATGTGGA
>CAZLCT010000117.1:0-7077 GCA_964558015.1 uncultured bacterium
ACCTCTGATCGATCTTTGCCATATGCAATAATTTTCGCAATCATAGAATCATAATAAGGAGAAATCGGGTTTCCCGCATACACGTGGGTATCAACTCTAATGTTATTTCCCCCTGGCAAAATGAGCTTTTCTACTTTGCCTGGACATGGTCTAAAGTTGTTACTTGGATCTTCCGCATTGATTCTAATTTCCATTGCCGCACCTTTAACAACACCCTTATCTTGAGTGATTTTCAATTTCTCACCAGCCGCAATTTTACTTACAATATTTGGTCTTAATATTTTAACTCTGGCCATTTTTTTCTACTAACTCCTTTAATTCATTGATTTTTTTTAATGCATCGAGAGGGGTAAGATTATTAACATCAATCTCTTTCAAAGCATCGTAAATTATATCTGCCTGTGTATTATTTTGCATAGAAAAAAGAGAAAGTTGTTTATTATTATCATAACTTTTCTTACGAATTTTATCTTGAAGATTTCCGTGTAATTCAAGACGAGTAAGTATATTCTGGGAACGCTTTAAGACTTCCTTAGGAATACCCGCCAACTTAGCAACGTATATACCATAACTGTCATCAGTGCCGCCCGGAATTATTTTATGTAGGAAAACAACATTTTCATTCCATTCCTTAACAGCTACATTATAATTTTTTACACCTTTATGATCCTCGGCAAGAATTGTTAATTCATGGAAATGTGTAGCAAATAATGTACGAACCTTGCGTTTTTCTAAGTATTCCGCAACAGCCCAGGCAAGACTAAGCCCATCGAAAGTACTAGTACCACGTCCAATTTCATCAAGTATAACAAGGCTACGCTCTGAAAGATTATTTAGAATACCTGCAGTTTCACTCATTTCCACCATAAATGTACTCTGCCCTTTACTAATTTCGTCATGAGAACCTATACGTGTAAATATTTTATCAACGATACCGACACGGGCACTTCTGGCAGGTATAAAAGAACCCATTTGTGCCATTATAACTAGTATTGCTGTCTGACGAATATATGTAGATTTTCCGGACATATTGGGGCCAGTAATTATAAGAAGATGATTTTCATTTGTATCAAGAAGTATGTCATTTGGTACAAAGGGCTCTATTGATAATGATTCAACAACAGGATGGCGTCCATCATTAATATTAATTTCATTTGTTTCGGTGACCTCCGGCTCTATAAAACCAGGGGATAAAGCAAGAATACTTAGAGAATATAATGAGTCTAATGTTGCTAATGCATTACTCAATTTATGTAATTCAACTGAATGATCAAGCACAGCCTTACACAGTTCTTTCACAATTTCCGATTCAATTTGATTAACTTTTTCTTCTGCTGTGGTCATTTTTTCTTCAAATTCCTTGAGTTGTGGAGTAATAAATCGTTCCGCATTAACGAGTGTCTGCTTACGTATATAATCCGGTGGCACAAGATGCAGATTAGGCTTACTGACAATTAAGTAATAACCAAAAACCTTATTAAAACCAATTTTGAGTGAATTAATCCCTGTACGCTTAATTTCCTGGTGTTGCAAATTCTTAAGCCACTCACGACCGTTTTCCTGTATATCTCGTAGAGAATCGAGTTCTCTGTTATATCCTTTTTTAATTATTTTTCCTGAAGGCTGCGAAAGAGGTAATTCCGGATTAACTGCATCATCAAGAAGTTTTCTGAGATTTGGTATATCCGCAATGCTAAAAAGAGGGCTGTGCTCAATTAAAGGAAGCATTATTCTTTTAAGTTCCGGTATTTTAGTAAGAACATTTCTTAGTGCCAATAAGTCACGGGGACTGCCATAACCACAGCTTATACGGGAAATATTTTTTTCAATATCAAGTACACTCTTGAGAATAATTGCAAGATCCTCGCGTACAACCGAATTGTTTTTTAACAAACCTACGGCATTCTGACGTTCTTTTATTGCTGAAATATTCTTAAGGGGATGGTATAACCAATCACGAAACATACGATGTCCCAGAGGGGACAACGTTTTATCAAGTGTCTTATTGAGCGAGTCTAGTTCGAGCCCATAACAGGCAGCAGGAGAAATAAATACATAATCATTATCAGAAAAAACAGATAAACGATCGACATGACGCATTGGTTGAAGGTTCATCTGTTTTAGATATTCGAGTAAAGCCCCGGCGCTTATTATTGCTTGTTGCAAGTCTTCTATTCCGAATCCGCGTAAATTATGGACTGAGAAATGATCAAGTAAGCTTTTCCTAGCAATGTCATAATTAAAACACCAGTCATCAAACGGGCTCATAGTTGCATCACGTAAGCGAAGAAGGGGATCTTTGAATAATTGAATGACTTTTTCTTTACTTTCAGAAGAATAGATACATTCATAAAAAGGAATTTTAGAAATATTTTCAATTGCAGAGGCTCTATCATGGTATTCATTAAATTGAATAGTTCCGCTGGAAGAATCAATAAAAGCTAGGCCAATATTTTTTTTACTCAAAGAAATACATAATGAATAACGAGGCTCATGACTGTTTTCATCAATATAAGTACCAGATGTCACAATGCGAATAACATCACGTTTAACTATACCTTTTGCCAGAGAAGGATCCTCAACCTGCTCACATATTGCTACTTTCTTTCCTGCTTTAATTAATCTTGCAATATATGTATCAGCAGCATGATATGGCAGGCCACACATAGGAACTTTACCTGACTGTCCTTTTCCACGAGATGTAAGTACAAGATCTAAAATTCGCGATGCTTCCTTAGCATCATTATAAAACATCTCATAAAAATCACCCAGGCGGAAGAAGAGAATGCAATCAGTGTGGCGAGCTTTAATCTTCTTATATTGGCTTATCATAGGGGTTGCTACTGTTTCCATAAGACAATATTTATACCATAAATTAAATCATAATGGAATAGTAAATTAAAAATGTTTGCTATATTTAAATATGATATAATAAGGTTTATATTTTGAGCTTACAATTGGTTAAATTTAACTAAATTTGGACATATTAATATGATATTAAGAATTTTAATATTTTTAGGAATAATTTACTGCATATATTTATTAATACTATATTTTTTACAGCGAAATATTTTATTCCCCGGTCAATATATCAAGGAATCTTCAATAGTTACGAAAAACAACCCAGATTATGAAATAATCTGGATAAAAACATCTTTTGGTAAATCTGAAACTTGGTTCATCCGTTCAGAAATCACTAATAATACTAAAGCCCAACCAGCAGTAATATTTGCTCATGGAAATGGAGAATTAATCGATGACTGGCCATTTTTACTCTCACCTTATAATAAATTTGGAATTCATATATTACTAGTAGAATTCCCTGGTTATGGCAGATCTCAAGGTTCACCATCTCAAAAATCAATTAATGAAGTATTTCTAAGGGCATACGATAGTATAACTTCAAGAAAAGACGTCGATCCAGAAAAAATTATTGTACACGGACGTTCAGTAGGCGGAGGGGCCGCATGTTTATTAGCAAAGCAAAGGGCAATTAATGCATTAATACTTCAATCTACATTTACCAGCTTAAAACAATTCGCTATACAATTTTTAGCACCTTCATTCTTGATTAAGGATCCATTTGATAATTTATCCATTGTAAAAAAATTCAACGGCCCAATATTATTAATTCATGGAATACATGATAAGGTAATACCTTATAAAAACAGCTTAGAGTTATCAAAGTACTCAAAAAATGCTCAATTAATAAACTACGAATGCAGACATAATGATTGCCCACCTGAGTGGGATGTTTATTGGAAAGATATAAAATTATTTTTAGAAAATAATTCAATTATCTGACATATGAATATTATAAATATTTTTTCCTCTTATAATATGTTTAAAAGGTTTTTTTGTCATTTTATATTAGTATTTCTGTCAATATTTTATTTTCACATAACTTTTATAATTCCAATCTCTATTGCAGAATCGAATGATAACAAAAATCAAAAACCATTAACAGATGAAATGCTAATTGCAGATTTTAATCAAACTCCAAAAAAACCCGGAGACGCTGTCTATTGTAAACGCGGCGGACAATACGGAACATGGGATCTTGATCCTGATGATTATACCCAAACCTGTACTTTATCGTTTTCAGATGACGACATATTTAAAAATGGCTATTCACTTGAACTAAACTACGATGTCGACTCTCCAAACCCTGCGTATAACGGATTCTGGTTAAAATTGAGAGGTGACGATTTTACATATTATAATACCCTTAACATATTTATAAGAGGAGATAAAACAAAAGGTTTTACAAAAAGGTTGAAAATAGAGCTAAAAGACTTCGAGAAAACCGCTGCATATGTAATTGATGGAATAACTAAGAATTGGCAAAAATATTCAATCCCTTTTGAAAAATATAGAAGAATAAAAAATTGGTCAAATATGAATGAATTTGTCATAGTATTTGACGATATTATAAGTAAACCGAAAACAGGAACAATTTTTATTGATCATATTACAATTTCCAGGGAACCTGTTTCCTCAAGAATAAATGGTAGGAGAAGGGTTAAAAGAATACCTCTTAAACGTTCAAACGATATTCAGCAATAAAGGAGAAATTTTATCAATATGAAATATATTTTATCTATTGACCAGGGTACTACAGGAAGCCGTGCAATTGTCTATGACAAAATGGGAAATATAATTACAAGTTCTTATAACGAATTCCCTCAATATTTTCCAAAACCAGGCTGGGTTGAACATAATCCTGAAGAAATATGGGATAGCGTTAATACATCAATACAAAAGGCTCTCCATAATATTCCATATGGTTCAATAGCTGCTATAGGAATCACAAACCAACGTGAGACCACAATTATTTGGGACAAATATACCGGCAAACCTATTCACAACGCAATTGTTTGGCAATGTAGAAGAACTGCCACTCGCTGTAATAAACTGAAAAAAAACAAATCCCTATCGACTTTTATAAAAAAGAGGACCGGCCTCCCTATAGATGCGTACTTTTCCGCCACTAAAATTGAATGGTTACTAAAAAATGTAAGCGGTGCTTTATCTAAGGCAAAAAAAGGAAAGCTTTTATTCGGAACGACTGACTCATGGATATTATGGAAATTAACAGGCGGAAAAGTACATGCGACCGATTATACCAACGCCTCACGTACTATGTTGTTTAATATAGAAAAATTAAAATGGGACAATAAAATACTCAAACAATTTAACATCCCAAAAGAAATACTGCCCGAAGTTAAATGTTCATCCGGAATATTCGGGAAAACAATTAAGATTGGAAATCTCCCTGCACGATTGCCGATTTCAGGAATCGCAGGCGACCAACAATCAGCACTTTTTGGTCAAACATGCTTTGAGTCAGGATCTATAAAAAATACCTACGGCACAGGATGTTTTCTACTATTAAACACCGGTAAGAAACGTGTGTTATCTAAACATGGCCTTATAACAACTCTTGGGTGCAGTATTTCTGATAAACCTGTATACGTACTGGAAGGGTCAATATTTGTTGCTGGATCTGCAATCAAATGGCTTCGTGATGAATTATTTTTGTTAAAATCCGCTCATAAATCAGAAGAAATGGCTAACTCTGTTAAAAATACAAAAGGTGTTTATTTTGTCCCCGCATTTGTAGGCTTAGGTGCCCCATACTGGGATCAAAACGCCAGGGGAGCCATCTTTGGGATCACACAAGGAACAAATAAATCTCATATTGTAAGGGCAGCCCTTGAGGCAATGTGTTACCAAACTAAAGATGTATTAATAGCTATGCAAAAAGATTCAGGTTTAAAGATAAAAAACTTAAGGATTGATGGCGGAGCTTCAGCAAATAATTTTCTCTGTCAATTCCAATCAGATATTCTGGGTATAAATGTTATAAGACCGAAAATAATCGAGATTACCTCATTAGGTTCTGCTTACCTAGCAGGTCTTGCAGTCGGATATTGGAAAAACGAAAATGAAATAAAAAAATGCTGGCATAAAGATAAAACATTTATTCCCAAAATTTCAAAAAAAGACGCAGAAGGCCTTTATTCCGAATGGGGCAAATCAATTAAAAGAATCCTTTCAGATTAATAATCACAAATTTAATTTTATAAAAAGATAAAGCAAATTTCATTTATGAGTGACTACGATATTCTGATTATTGGCGGAGGAATCGTGGGAACTGCTATAGCACGAGAGCTTTCACGTTATAGGCTCCGCATATGTTTAATAGAAAAAGAAGAAGAACTTTCTTTCGGTGTTTCAAAATCTAACAGCGGAATCATTCATCCTGGCACTCAAATTTCTCCCTATACCTTAAAAGGTAAATTATGCGTTGCAGGAAATAAACTCACTAGAGTCATAGCGAAAGAACTAGGTGTTGATTTTAAAGAAGTAGGAGAATTAATAGTTGCTTTTAATGATAATGATATTAAGCATCTCAATAAACTAAAGAAACAGGCAGAAATGCTAGGCGTGCCTCGTTTAAAAATTGTTGACCGAATGTGGCTAAAAAAAAATGAACCTAATCTTAACCCAGAAATAATTGCTGCTTTATATGCTCCTACGGCCGGCATCATCAGTCCATATCGGTGGGTATATGATTTTGCTGAGAATGCAGTGTTAAACGGGGTAGAAATACATATTAATAACAAAGTTGAGCGGATTTTGAAAAATAATACAAACGGAAATAAAAAAACAAGATTTGAAGTTTATACAAACCATGGTTTATATAAATCCCGTTATATCATTAACGCGGCTGGTCTATTTGCTGATGATATAGCAAGGATGATGGATATTAATGATTTTACTATTAAACCCCGTAAGGGTGAAGAATTTCTTCTGGACAAAAAGAAAGAAAATATAACTAACCATCTAATATTCCCATTGCCAACAAAAATTTCCAAAGGTGTATTAGTAACAAAAACATCCGACGGTAACCCTATGATCGGACCTACAGCACAGGATATTGATGATAAAAATGACCTTAAAACAACTGATGAAGGATTTAAAAAAGTCATGTTTTCAATTAAAAGACTGGTCCCTTCAATAAACGAGAATGATATTATTGCATATTTTGCCGGTTTAAGGCCAGTAGCTGGA
>CAZLCT010000118.1:0-6927 GCA_964558015.1 uncultured bacterium
ACAAATACAATTTTATTAACTTTTTTACTCAATCGGCTAAATAATTACGAAATTTTGAAATTCCTGCAAGGTTTGAATTCCAAGATTTCCTCTATCAACAAGGAAAAGGACTCGTTTTGCATTTGCATCTTTAATAAGTCTGTAGCATATATTAACTGCCGTGAAAGTCTTGCCTGAACCCGTAGCCATTTGAATAAGAGCTCTTTGCTTTGCTGCTTTTAATGACTTCTCAAGATTTATAATGGCTTTTTTCTGCACAGGCCATAAATGAGGATTTTCAAGAGATGGTAGTTTCGTTAGATTCTGTCTTAGCGTTTCCTTATCCTTCTTAATCCATTCTTCCATTGTTTCAGGTTTGTGGAACCAGAACACTTCCCTGCTTCGTGGTTTTGGATCAAAAAGATTAGTAAATCGTGTTTCAGAACCATTGGATTCATATATGAATGGCAATGGTAAATCAACGTAATTGAAATCACGGGGAAAGCCTGTTGCATATTTTTTGGTTTGAGGCTCTTTACCGATTAACGATTCCCCCTGTTTTTTTGCTTCAATAATGCCAACTGCTTTACCATCAACAAACAAAACATAATCAGCTTCGCCTACTCCCATGCCCATAGGAAAAAACTCAACAGCAACACCTTTTGAGGCATACACATTAGCTGTCTTAAAGTGTTGCACACTCCATCCAGCTTTTTTAAGCATAGGATTGATTATTTCGTGTCTTGTTTTATCTTCTGGCAATAAATTGTCGTAAGGCATTTAAGGAAGCTCCCATTAACATACAGTATTGATCCTAAAACACATACGGACAACCCAGCTTTTGCCGAATTGCCCGTTTATGTGTGCAATTATGTTTTTGTAGAATTTGTCATGCTTAAGGTCCTTATATATTACATACAAATAATAATGTGTAAGTATACCATAAATTAATCCTATCCTCAAAAGTTATTACTGTTTATGGACTGGTATTTAGTACAATTTAGTGGTATGTATTGGTTAAATACACGAATGTCCACGAATATTAACACGAATTACCACGAATGGATTAGCTGAAAGCTAAAGGCTCAAAGCTCATAGGAAAGAAGACGTTGCGGGTTGCGAGTTGCGGGCAGTCGCATGGAGCTCATAGCTCATGGCTCATGGGGAGAAGAGGACTTATTCAGCGAGACGCAGAGTCTTTTTTGCGGCCTCTATTTTCGTTATGAGCACAGGAGGTGCAAATAGAAAATTGTGGCAGTTGAATGAGTTAAGGATTAACGAATGAAACGTAGCAAAAAAAATTCTGGGGCGAGCTGAGAGACTGGAAAAGCTGCTTAGCTGCATTAGCTGGTTAGCTTTTGAAGCTAATAACCTGCCCGCCGTGGTATTTTCCCGAGCTTTCAACGGCAGGCGGGGCCAAGAAGCCGAGCAGCTGTTATTTGTTTAGCTCGTTGGGCTGGTTGGTAAGAAGCTCGTTGCTCAGTAGATTATGAAGACAGAAGACACAAGTCAGAAATCAGAAGTCGGAAGTCAGAAATCTGACTTCTGACCTCTGACATCCGACCTCTTCAGCTATGCTAAAATACCTCCAGTGCCTGGCGGGCGGTGATAATACTTGTTTTATTAAATTTCTTTTTATTCAGCAACAGCTTATCTCCGGTTATTAAATACTTAGCACCGGATTCTGCTGCCAGTTGAAGTATAGGTATGTCTTTTGCATCGGGAAAATCTATGCTTATATTCTTTGAAAGGTTTATCTTCTTTGTGCTCCTGGCCAGATAGTCTAAAACAAGATCAGCTTCCGATTGTGAGAATTTTAACTTTTTAACAAGCTTATTAACTACCTCATCAAGGATGTAATCGGAAATAATAATATCCGCTTTTTCAACAGCTAATGCAAATATATCTTTGGGACACCCCTGAGCAATAAATGCCGAAATAATGATATTTGAATCGAAAATAATTTTCATTTAAGCCTTTCATCCACGTCTTCATCAGTATAAATACCCTTTTCTTTGGCACGTGAAACTAATTTGTCCCTCACAGATTCAAACTCTTCGCGTAATATGTAACGCCTCAGGGCCTCATTAATGATAAAACTTCTGTTAAATCCTTTTTTCACCAAACGATTCAGCATTTTTAAAATCTCAGGCTTAATTCGAACCGAGGTTGTCTTATTATATTCTTTCATGTGTACCTCCTTTTATGTACTACATTGTAACACAAATATCAATATTTACAAGTAAAGATTATAGATATAAGGCATAACAGGGCATCACAAGGCATCCGTCTTCGCTCTTCAAGCTTCGCCGCGATGAGCATCACAGGTGGAAAAAGGCAAAATGCATATATCGTAGTTGCGGGTTACGGGTTGCGAGTTGCGGGTGGCGAGTCGCGTGTTGAGGGCAGTCGCATGGAGTTCATGGCTCATGGCTCATAGGAAGAAAAGCTGCTTAGCTGCATTAGCTTCTTAGCTGGTTAGCTTTTGAAGCTAATAAGCCAAGAAGCTAAAAGCTGAGCAGCTCAAGAAGCTGACTTCAATCCTCATCTTCTTCTTCTCCTAAATCCTCCTCGTCCCCTGCGGGAACCTCGGTGGGAGCTGAACAATACCTGGGGTTTATGGAATCCTGCGGACTGAACTTCGGCATGTTTTGAAATAGGCAGGGTCATTTTAATGATTCTCTCGATATTCTGCACATCTTTTCTCTGGTCCGGTGTGGCAAATGAAATTGCATGTCCTGTGCGGCCTGCACGTCCTGTGCGTCCTATGCGGTGAACGTAATTTTCTGCATCATCAGGTAGATCAAAATTAATTACCACTTCAATACCTATAACATCAATGCCGCGTGCTGCAATATCAGTTGCTGCTAAAATGCGGTAGCGTCCCCTTTTAAATCCTTCTAACGCCTCCCTGCGCTGGCCCAATGTGCGGTCCGAATGAATTTCAGCCGCCCTGTGCCCCCACTGCCGAAGCACGCGCGTAATTTTCTTTGTACCGATTTTAGTACGGCAGAAAAGTAATATTGAACCCCGGTGCTCATTGAGCAATTTGCTGAGAAGCTCTTTTTTCATTTCCTTGCGCACAATAAATAATTCATGTGAAACTCCTTCGGCAGCTGTACCTGATGGTGCAATCTCAACGTGCACGGGAAACGTCATGTACGAGGTAGTCATTTTTATAATAGACGGCGGCATAGTGGCTGAAAAAAGTAATGTCTGGCGGTTCCTGGGGGTTGAGCGCAGAATTTTCTCAATCTGGGGCTGAAACCCCATATCAAGCATCCGGTCTGCTTCGTCCAATATTAAAGTATCTACTTTATGCAAATTAACCTTTCTCTGCTCCATAAGGTCAATCAAACGTCCGGGCGTTGCAATTAAAATCCGCGGGTGCTTTGCCAGGGCTCTTATCTGTTTATGAATGGGACTGCCTCCAATTAAAACCGCTGTGTTCATGCCAAAGGGTTGTGCAATCTTTACTGCACTCTCATTAACCTGCAGAGCCAGCTCACGCGTGGGCACGAGCACTAAAGCACACGCCTTATTTTGAGCAAGGTGCTGTACTGTGGGAATGACAAATGCCATGGTTTTGCCTGTACCGGTCTGTGCAATGCCTATGAGGTCCTTACGGTCTAAGGCAACAGGAATTGCTTTATACTGTATGGGATAGGCTGATTTAAATTTAAGGCGATTAACTATTTCAATTATCCTCGGTGCGATTCCAAGATTATAAAAACTACTTTCATTCTGCTGCATACTTTTCTCTTCTTTCTGTAAATTGTTATCATTTTTTTAAAATCCTGTTAATCCTCTGTCATGTTAATTTTTTTTCTTTGCCTAAATGCTCCTTAGCATTCTTTAACCTTTCAAGGAAACTCCCTTTTTTAAACTCCACTGTCCATCCGCGTAATATAATCCACCCTCCGAAACGGGTCAGGCTGTTCCTCCACGGGCGGTACCACCTAAGCCATCCCCTGCGTATGTTGTGCAGGAAAAAAACCAGTGCGGGAAAAGAGAAAATGTGTACCCCTACCATAAACATATATTTAAATTGATAGAATTTGCTCATAATCTTACGGCTTGAGGCCTGGAGCTCTTCGGCCATAATGGGTGCGTCAGGTTCAAACAGTGGAAAATTACCGTCATAATACTCCCACCCCAGATCATTGGTCGAATAAATTCTATTGTCCCGAGCAAGCCTTTTCCTGAGTTCTGTTCCGGGCAAAGGAACAGGCAGGAGGACCTGCACAGTATCAATCTTTGCCCTCTTTATAAAATTCTTAAAACGCTTAACCCTCTCCTTTGCCGGCATAGTAAACTTTTGTCCCTCTTTCAGAGGATAACCAAAAATGAACATGCCGTGCACTAAAAAGCCGAATTTGTGATAGGCGAGCGCAAGGGATATCATATTTTCAGGTTTTATACGTTTATTCATTGCGAGCAATTCTTCTTCAATAGGTGATTCAAAACCTATGGCCACTGCATTGATGCCGGCTTCGCGCATTGCAGAAAGAAGCTCCGGATCTTTTGCATTATCCAGCCGTATCTGAACCGTTAAATTAAGACGCCTTCCTATACTCTTCTGGTAATCCCTGAGCATATTGCAGAAAGAAATAGTCTCGGGCCTCTGCTGGCCGAAAAGATCATCCACGATAAAGAAATGCCGCGCGTTGTTTGTCTCAACAAGGAACCTGATCCCCTCAAGCATGCGCTCAGGAGAAGCGCACCGGGGTTTCCCCTTTACCGTACAAAATTCACAATTCATGCCGCATCCGCGTATTCTTCCCACGGGATAGAGTTTTATTTTTGCATAACGCACCAGTGAAAAATTGGGAAGCGGCAGTGAATCAAAGTCAGTAATGGGCTCGCGCGGGGGCGTATATTTAACTCCTCCACCTTCCAGATACGCAATCCCTTTGACTTCATTTATCATGCGTTTTCCCTCTAAAGCCTCAAGAAGTTCCGGTACCGTACTTTCACCTTCACCGATAACTACATAGTCAATGTGTGCATTAAGGGCATTAGCTACATTCTCGTCAATAAAATGCTGCCCTCCGGCAATGGTAACAACACCGCGCGACTGATAAAATTTTGCAATTTCAAAAAGCCTGGGTATAGTACTTGTCAGGCCACCGTATATTCCCACCACATCAGCAGGCCTTACTGCTTCAAGTGCCTGGTGATCAACCTCGCCTTTACTGGTTTTCGGGCCGTACTGTCTGTAGTTGTTTTCATCAATAATTTCTACGTCCCACCCTTTTATTTCATTTATAACACTTGCAACGCATACAGGCCCCAATGCGGTTGTGCGTTTGGCAATGCCTGAATAGATGTTAAATACAGGGTAAGCAGGCACAATAAGTCTAAACCGGTATCTCTTTTTTGATTTATTCAGTAAATTTACCATACGATTATTATACGCTACTTCTCTAATATAGCAATAAAGGGATGATGGAGCTCATGGGTAGAAGATGGTGCGGGTTGCAAGTCGCGGGTTGCGAGTTACGGGTGGCGAGTCGCGAGTTATGGGTTATGGGAAGAAGAGCTGCCTAGCTGCTTAGCTGCATTAGCTGGTTAGCTTTTGAAAGCTAATAAGCCAAGAAGCTAAAAGCTGAGAAGCTGTTACATATTAATTGGTAGATATCTCTGCTGATTCAATTCTTTTCCATTTTTCTGAACGGCCGAAAATCGGGATACCAACAAATCCTTTAAGATACAGCGTATTTCTGTCATCATCCCGTATCCATATTTTGCCCTGGTATGTATTGCCGGAATTAGGGTCATATACAGTACCACCTGCCCATTTGTCTTTCTTAAAAGAAAATTCTTTTAAAATTTCTTTGCCAAGCAACACATCATTGCGGCATTTGGGATCAGGATTTTTTGTATCTCTCTCATCCGGTTCCTTAAGCCATGATAATTTTCCATAAAAAAGCCCGTTGCGAGTATATATGGTAACGTGCGCGTCTTCATCAGGCACAATCCATGTGCCTTGAATTGTATCACTTGTAATGGCATATGCGCTACTGCAGAATAACAGCATGCATGCAAAAGCTAAAAACAGTATAGGGCAAAGGGCATGGTAAGACGCGGGTTGCGGGTCGCGAGTTGCGGGAAGTTGTGGAATGTTATGGGATGTTACGGGAAGTTGCATAGTGCACTTTGTGTAATATTTTTGTAACCTCCCAAAACTCTCCATAACCTTCCATAACCTCCCGCAACTTAAAAACTACTATTCAAATTAACTGCCATCTGTCCTGATTTATTTAACGATATACGTCACGACGATGGCCGACTTTAACCACATAAACTACTAATATATCATCTTCTATTGAATACAGAATGCGATAATTACCACAGCGGATCCGATATTTTTCATCACGTGATAATTTTTTACAATCCGACGGGCGTGGATTATGGGCAAGGGATTCTATTTTGGCAAGTACCCTTTTAAGGTCGCCGGGGCCGAGTTTTCTTATTTCCCTGACCGCCGACTTCTTCACTTCAATCTTATATTTTGCCATCGCGCTTTAACTCTTTTAACATAGTTTCATATGATACGGTCGGCTCCTTTAACCGTTCTTCAAAGAGAGCCAGGTCCTCCTGGTCCTCTGAAAAAACACGACGCACAGCCTCATTTACAATATCAGAAATTGACTGTGCTGTTTCCACTGCTTTTAATTTTAATATTTTATGCAGCCGTGGATTAAAATATATAGTTGCGCGTTTATGAGCAGTACCCATAATTATAGTCCCCCTTTCTTTCAGCTGTTTAAAGTATAGCATTATAACGTTATAACGTCAAGACGTTTTTATGCTATCAGTTAAGAAGAAAGTTGCGGGTTGCGGGTCGCGAGTTACGAGTTGAGGGCAGTCGCATAGAGCTCATGGCTCAGTGTAATTATTTAGCCGATTGAGCAGGAGTTAGAATAATACTGTTTTTTGAGGTAT
>CAZLCT010000119.1:0-6925 GCA_964558015.1 uncultured bacterium
TTTAGGCGTTTCCCTGTGCCCTAGATTGGAACGATCTGACCTAAGCCAAACCGCAGGCGCAACTCATTGCGTTGAGGTTTGACGAATGAAAAACGTTTCAAGATGCAGTGCAGGGGGATGTCATAAAATTACAAACCTATTACGTTTGAGTATATTTTCTTATCTTGTTTTCTTCTCAGGGGTTTTCCTATTCTCTATTTTGTACTCATTCCCTGTAATCATAAAGTTTTTGGAATAATTTTTCTGCCGTTAAAGATAACGGCTCAATGCCCGGATCAGGTGAAAGCTCCGGCTGTCCAGCACATCTTAAAGTTGTCAAATCTAAAGCAGTCAAACCACATTTTATCGCCAATGCTATAACATCAATATGTTTAACTGGACACTCGCTATCGCTAACTATCTGGCCACCAATTATTTTCTTCGTTTTTCTATTGAATATAAGCTTAACTACATAAGGTTTTCTACCTCTCATCATAGAATGTTTACTTATTGAATTTTGTCTGGCACAAATTATATCAATTTCATTTTCTTTTGCTTCTAATTCTGTAACCCCACATCCGGCAATCGATTTATCAAAAAATTTCGTGGCAAAGCTATTTATCAGCCCTGGAAATTTTATTTTATAACCTAAAATATTCTTTGCTGCTATCCTCCCGCCAATTACAGCGTTTGGCCTTAATTGCCCAAACATTGGCTTACCGGTAATAAAACTTTTATACTCTATCAGATCTCCAGCAGCAAATATATCCGGATCCGAAGTCTGTAGATACTCATTTACCTTTAACCCCAATCGTCCTATTTTTAAACCTACCTTTTGAGCTAATTCAATATTAGGCTGTATGCCTCCCGAAACAATCACCATCTCCGCCTTTATCTTTTTACCAGAAGACAACTCAACGCTCTTTACCTTTTTCTGGCCGATGATAGATTTTGCCTTTTGATTTAACTTTAACCCAATCTTTTTTTCCTTAATATACTTCTCTATTTCTTTACTCATATCCGGATCTAAAACCGTCTGCATAATATGCTCTAACATTTCCACAAGAACAATCTTTACGCCATGCTGCGCAATCAAACAAGCAATTTCTATTCCTATCGCTCCAGCTCCGATTACAACCGCATTCTTTACACGTTTTGAATTCACCCAATCTAATATATTAATCGCATCTCCACTCGTTCGCAGAGTAAACACTCCGGGTAAATCAATTCCTAAAATCGGAAAGATTATTGGCCTTGCGCCGGTTGTCAAAATAAGTTTATCATAAGGATATGACATTCCATCCGCAGTTGTTACTTTTTTAGCTTTTTGATCTACGCCAACAGCTTTTACGTTTACTAACTTTATCCCTTGTTTTGAAAAAATCTTATCATCCTTATAGGAAGAATCAACCATTACGTTCCCACTAGCAATATAAGGAGTAGCGCATCTGGTTAAAAGGCCTTTTTCTTCTTGTTCTCTTATTATCGTTATATCTAAAGAAGGTTTTAATTTTTTTACCATTCTCGCTGCCGATGCCCCCGCACCAGAGCACCCTATAACAACTATTCTTTTTGTCTGATTCATATGCTAACTCCTTTTTTATCGTCACCTGAAAAAATGTTTTATATACTCAAACGCAATTGGTTTGTAAAATTTAGGCGTTTGAGTATAATTGCCATCTAAATAAATATAACGCGAATCTTTTCATGTTAATCATGACGCTTAGCTCTTTTCACAAATAATAAAGGAAAAACTATATCACTTACGCAACAAGGTATCCACACTGCAAAGAAAAGAAATATAAAAATCATAACATATACAAACCAATATAACCCCCCTCCTCCCATAGCCATAATAATATGAAACAGTGACGCCCATGTACTCAACAGCACGTGTCCGGCGTGTGGAAATTTCGTAGCCGGTCTAAAACAAGCAATAAGTGCACCTATAACAGCCAAGGGATTAACCAACCACCATTTCTCAATAAAGCCTATATGAATTCCCCTGTTAGGCATCTTGAGTATCACCTCAGCTAAATAAGGAATAACAGAATCACTTATGGTAGCAATGCCTATAGAACCTATGTAACCAATAATAAGTAAAACCCAAAGATTGCATTTACCCCTTAGGCATTTACCATTTATGCGTTTACATGTATGAAGTTCATACATAGACGCGGTGACAAGCGCGCTCAAAACAACGTGAATGGGATGAAGTATGTAAAATATGTTATAAGAAAGCTTCAGGGGAATCCTTTGGAAAATGACTATGATGATAATACCAGTAATTGCTCCAAAAATCGTAAAAGGAGCGTGAGTTTCTAATTCTTTAGATATTTGTTTAAACATTTATCCTCCATATGTTAACTAAAAATATTATCAAAAACAATCATCACAATAAAACCGATAAAATACCTATGCCTGTAGATAGACCCGCCATAAAACTTGGCGAAATCCCTACTAAGATTAAATTCATATTTTCCTCACATATACTCAAACGCAATTGGTTTGCAAAATTTATGTTTTATTACCGTATCTTTGCTTTGCCCTTTACAAACGTAAATAAAACTATTGAAAACATTGCCAGCATAAACCCATACAAAAATGTTGCTTCCGGCTTTATTTTATCCCAGAGAAGGCCAGCGATGAATCCCCCCGGAAGGGCTACCAGTCCTATTGCTGTATGAAATATTCCTAATGCCGTTGCTTTTAGATGTTTGGGGGCTAAATCTACTACAAAGGCTCTTTGAACACCATCTATCATAGCATAAAATATTCCATAAATTACAAAAAATAATAGACTACTGTAGATGTTTGAGTTAAATATTAAGCCAAGAGAGGTTATTGCAAATATCAAATAACCTGTCATCAAAACTGGTTTCCTTCCAATTTTATCTGATAATATTCCTGCAGGTATTACGCAAATTGTATAAACGACATAAAATAAAACATAAAGAAGGATTGCCATATTATCAGCCAATCCTATATTCTTCGCTCTTAACAGGAGAAAGGCATATCCAAAATGACCTAAGGCAAATATTGAAGAAACAATAATAAATAATCTTAAATTTTTAGGCAATTTCTTTAAACTTAACTTAACAGGTTTTTCTTGTGGTTCTTCTTTCACAAACGCTTTTTTTTCTTTGACGAACAAAATAACAAATACCGCGATTATTCCCGGGATAAAAGCAAATAAAAAAATATTTTTATATCCTAAAATTGGAAGAAGTAAAAAAGCAAAAAATGCTCCTAAAACTGAACCAATCCCGTCCATAGCCCTGTGAAATCCATAAGCCTTCCCCCTAACACTTTCATTGCAAGATTCAGCCACAAGTGCATCCCTTGGCGCGGCCCTTAAACCTTTACCAATTCTTTCTATTACTCTGATAAAAAGAACAAAACCCCAGACATTAGCAAAAGCAAACAACGGTTTTGTAAGAGAAGATAAGGAATAACCAAATAAAATAAAAGGTTTTCTTTTTTTTATTTTGTCTGACCAATAACCGGAAACAACCTTTAGTAAAGAAGCTGTTGTTTCTGCCGCACCTTCAACAATGCCCACCACACAAGCACCGGCACCTAAGACAGTAGTTAGAAATAAAGGAATTAACGGGAAGACCATCTGGCTTGAAAGGTCAGTAAATAAACTTACTACCCCCAATATGAATATGTTTCTGGTAATGCCCTCGAAAATTTTAATTTTTTTGTGTTTATTCATTTTTCCGGTTCCCACCACATAACAACTGCTTTATCTCTTAGCACCCAGGGTTCGCCCACCTCGGATATCAAAAAATTCTTTATCTTATTTGCAACTTGTTTATCAATGTCTATAAATTTTCCCCAGTAACTCGCTATATACCTAACGCATTCCTCCAGATTAAGTTCAAACGAATATTTGAGGTAGCGAACATCTAAAAGCCTTGACCATCCCCTTAAAATTACATAAGCAAAATACTCTGCATCCGCTCCAAACTGCCCTGTGTACCTTTCCTGAGAAATCTCCTCAAAAGCTTTCTTAACCAGTTCATCTCTTCCGCACGGCTGTATCACTGCACAATACCTTTTCGAGGCATTTTCCATTTTTTTCAAATGCCCCTCAATATCTTTAACCTGCCAAAGAAAATGTGAGCATACAGCCAAATCAAACCTATTACGTTTGAGTATATCTTCAATTTTAGCCTCTTCCCAATAGTCATTTATCAGTTCGTAATTTTTAGTCCCTCTTTCCTTCAAATTTTCCTTTAAGATCTCTAAGTTTGCCTTTGAGCCCTCTACACAAGTGATTTTTCTAACCTTTTTAGAAAGGGGGATTGTTAAAATTCTGGGGCAGGGGCAAGCTGCACCTGCGGTTTGTTTTAAGTCAAAACGTTCCAATCTAGGGCACAGAAAAACGCCTAAATTTTGCAAACTAATTGCATTTGAGTATATTACGTGTTTGTATTATGCCAGCCTGTTTAAATTTAAAGCTTATAGATTTAGCCATTTTTTTCTAAATTATTTTTTAACTTCTCAAGTTCTTCCAATGTCTTTTCCGCAACAATCTTCTCCTTGTTAAAATGTTTTATCATCCTATTTAAACATTTCTGTCCTTCCTTGTCATCGCTAAGATATTTTACGCAGGCCTCCATAGATTTCTTCGTTTGTTCCACATTAGACTTTATATTCTCAGGTATTTTCTCGCTATCATGCCTTACTACCCCTTGCGGGCATACGCTATGGCAAGTACCGCAATGGATACACTTTTCCATCTTTATCTCTGCCTTCTCCTCCTCCATTGAAATTGCCACTACAGGACACTTCTCTACACATATCCCGCAGCCAACACATCCATTTTTATCAATCCACGGCATCTTAATTACCTCCCTAAATTGCAATAGTTTTGCTTACTTTTCTCCAAATTTCCTTTATGCTATCAGTTAAAGCCGTATTTGTATATTCTACAACGGATAATTTCCGCATTTGGGCTTCTGTAACTTCTTTTCCATAAGGGATAACTCCTATAAATTCTGAATTGTATCCCTCTGTTAATTCTCTTATCTTCTGCGTCAGTTCTTCATTTAAATCATACTTGTTTACTACTACACCAGATTTAACTCCAAAATGATTAATTACCCGCAACACCCTTCCTAAGTCATGTATACCCGATACGGTAGGCTCGGTAACCACCAAGGCATAATCGGCTCCGGTAATAGAAGATATTACCGGGCACCCTGTCCCAGGTGCCCCATCCATTATAGCCTTAGATCTATTATTCTGTTGGCCAAGTAAAGCTGCCTTATCGCGAACCAGAGTAACTAACCTTCCGGAATTCTCTTCGGCTACCCCTAATTTAGCGTGACTCATCGGGCCATGCCGGGTATCAGACATAAACCATTCGCCATTCACTGCCGATTTAGTTTTTACAGCACCATATTCACATACTAATTCACATACTCCACACCCTTCACAAGCTATTTTATCAACCATATATCTTTTTTTGCTTTTTTCTTCGTATTCTTTAATAGCAGAAAATCTACATGCCTGCTTGCATTTCCCGCATTGAACACATAAATCCTGAACTACGTCAGCTTCTACCCCGCCGCTGAAAAAGCCTTTTTCCATTACTTGCGGAGATAAGACCAAATGTAAATCTGCCGCGTCTACATCACAATCAGCAATTATAGTTGCTTTGCTTAAAGCAATAAAAGATGCTGCCAAAGAAGTCTTGCCAGTTCCTCCTTTACCGCTGATGACCACTAATTCTTTTGGCTTCTTAACCCTAAAAACGCCATATTTCTTAGCTTCTTCGGGAACTTTTTTACTATATAATTTTTCCTTTTTTACTTTCTTCGGTATCTTTTTCTCCTGTTGAGCCAAAACCAATATTTTATCAGCCAGATTTTCAAATAATCTTTTTACTTCAGGAAATTGCTTTACTGCTAATTCGCCTCGAGAGTAGTTCTCAGCTATCTTACGTTCATCGGGAATTTCCCCAATAATTTCCAACTGTTCACTTAAACAATATTCCTTTAAAGCAGAATCTTTATATTCCGCCCGATTAACTATTATCACCGGTTCCTGTCCTATTTCCCGCGCCATATCCACGGAAAGTTTTAAATCATTTATTCCAAAAGGAGTAGGATCCGTAATCAAAATACATAAATCAACATCTTTAACTGTTTCCACTACAGGGCAGCTTGTTCCCGGAGATGAATCCAAAATATTAATTCCTTCCCCAGTGTATTCTTTAACTTTTTTTACCAGACGGGGAGACATTCCTCCCTCAGCTGTTTCTAGAAGAGCGTAATATACTTCTATCTCCGCGCTCATTCCTTCTTTTATGACTCCTATTTTTCTCTCCTTTTCAATGATTGCATCAACCGGACAAACTATCTTACAAGCGCCGCAGATATGGCATAACTCCTTAAAAAATAAAACCTTATCTTTTACCAGTGCGATAGCATTATAATGACAACTTGCAGCGCATTTACCGCATTTAATACATTTCTTTTCATCAACCTCCGCCGGCGCGAAAAGGGTAACATCTTTTTCTTTACGCAGTTTGGGCTTTAAAAAAAGATGTCCGTTAGGCTCCTCTACATCACAATCTAAATAACGGACTTGATTGTGATTTTCAGATAACACTTTTGCTAAATTAGTGGCTATAAAAGTTTTACCTGTTCCGCCTTTCCCGCTGGAAATAGCTATTTTTAACATAATTAATCCATTCTCCTTTTAATTTTTATTCTGGCTGCATTAGAAAAAAAATTCCCATAAAACATCAAAATTAAACTACCCCGCAGCAAACAACGGGGTATCAAAAACTTTTCAAAAAAAAAAGAAACGCAGCAAGAGCTAAACTTGCTGGGACCTGTAAACATGAAAGCTATAGAAGACTATGATAACATAAAGAAGGATTACGAAGTTCTTGCTAAAAAATTGGAAAAACTTGTTGAAGAAAGATATT
>CAZLCT010000120.1:0-6903 GCA_964558015.1 uncultured bacterium
TACCTCAAAAAACAGTATTATTCTAACTCCTGCTCAATCGGCTAAATAATTACTACTTTTTATTAAACTTGGCCTATATTCCTATCTCTATATTTTAAAATATCTTACGTCAATATTTTGTATTATACATCTTTTGCAAATACTAAATTATTATGATATACTTTTAATAATGGTTTAAGAATATGTGTATCAACGAGTTAAGATACACTAGGTCATAAAAATCCTACCATTTGATAGCCGGGGTAAGGATCACGAGAAGTGTGTATACAGTGGTCAATTTTTTTCTAATTCTAAAAAAGAGATAGCTATGAAAAAAAGAAGACTCATACTTAAACCTGTTAGTTGGTTCGTAATATTTACTTTTACGTTTACTACAATTGCATGGTCTGCTCCGTCTCAGTTTAAGACCACAGACCCAGCCGACGCCAAGGCTTTGGCGGGTAGGCACAGACTACCTAACAGAGATGAAGAAATCTACCAGGCAATGGCAGATAAGTATGAGGATGAGTTAAAACCCCAGACTAAAGATGTAGAGACGCGCCCTGATGCGTCTTTACTAACTTCTAAAACTCCAATTGCATGGAAAATAAAAATTCCTCCTGAATATGGAGAGGTAAAAGCACGTTGGGTAGCTCAAGGCTCAAGGCTCAAAGCTCAAAGCAAAGAGCCGACTGTTGTTATCCTCCAGGATGCTCATTGTAATTTTGAAGCACAGATGAATATCTCCAAAATTATCCGACATTTGTCGGATAATTTTGGAGTAGAGAAAAAGAATCATAACACCCCCCTTGCCCCCCTTGATAGGGGGGAAATTCGAGACTCAGTTCTCCCCCTTAACGGGGATTTACTCGGTACAGAATTCCCCCCTAATAAGGGGGGTAACAAAACTATGGGGGGTGTAATAATGGTCGGTCTGGAAGGAGCATTTGGTGAGCTTGATACTACCACATTCAGTTCATATCCTCATAATATACGTGATATAGTGGCGCGTTATTTTGTGAGGGAAGGTAAAATAAGCGGTGCGGAATATGCTGCGATTACGGATGAGGAGGAAATTCCTTTTTATGGTATAGAAGAGGGGGATTTATATCTTGATAATTATGAAGCATTCCTTTCAATTGTTAAATACCGGGGCCCTCTTACTGAAGAAGTAGAATCCATAGAAGAGGTTTTAAGCCAGCTGCGTTCGTTACTTTATTCTCAAGAGCTCCAGGAATTTGAAGAACAATATTTTGCGTTTAGGGAGGAGAAAATAACTTTTTTTGAATATGCAGATCATCTATTGGAGGAAGCAAAGTCTCTTTCGATTGATCTTTTCGAGTATCCCAATCTTTCTCTTTTTCGTGAAGTGAAAGAACGCGAGGGAAGAGTTTCATTCGACGAACTCCCTCAGGAGATAAATGCATATTTGAATGCATTATATGGAGCACTTACGAAAGAGGATTTGGAGTTATCAAGACTTGAACGCTTTACCAGACAATACAATCAAGGAAAACTTTCTCGATATGAATATCTCACCTATATTATTGAGCAGGGTTTTAAACATAACGTTAATTTGCTTTCCTTTGCAAATTTATATGAATATTCACAGTATATAAAGAAGTATAACCGCATCAATAAACATGAACTTCGCTTTGAACGGAGGAGGCTTGAGCAGAGAATTAAGGTAGCTTTAGTAAATAGTACAGATCAGAAGTCAGAATTCAGAAATCAGAAATCAGAGGACAAAAGTCAAAATATAAATAAGGAATCTCTGACCTCTGATGTCCGACCTCTGACGTCTGGCAGATCTCAAGAGACTGTTCTCCAACTGCTCGAACTGTCCGAACGCCTGCACTTCGTTCGAAGTCTCATTAATATCAAACTCTTTAATCAGGATCTTGAAACATTTGAGAATGAGAAAGAGTCTTTTCGTGCGAAAGAATATATAGATTATATTCGAAAAACCGCTCCGCAGTACGGTATTCCGTTCAATTTATCGCTTGATATAGCATATCTGGATCGTATCATTCCCAAGGTATATGATTTTTATTCATGCAGCAGAAGAAGAGACGTGGTGATGGTAGAGAATTTGTTAAAAAACGTAACACCCTCTGCCCTAACGGGCACCTCCCTTGATAGGGAGGATGGTCAAGAATTCCCCCCTAATAAGGGGGGTGACAAAATTATGGGGGGTGTAATGGGCAACTCGCCATTGGCGCTGCTTGTTGCCGGCGGATTTCATACCCAGGGAATACGAGAGGAACTCGAGGAGCGCGGTATTTCCTATGTTGTTGTTTCCCCGCGGATAACACATAGACAAGAACGACTTGAAGAATTGTATATGTCACGTATGTTAGGTGAAATTAGTGATCTTGACCTATTAGTTATGGATCTTCTTGATATTCCTGATATCAATCGATTCAAAGTATCAGACATGCCTGTAAAAAATTCCTTTTTTGCCGAATCATTTTTGCATAATTTAGCAGTTATGAGCCTTCTAGCAAAGGGTTTTACAGATGATAAACTTCAGGCTGAGGTTTCAAAGGAAGGTTTTAATTTTTTATGTAGTATTATTACTTCTTTTTTATCAGAGGATGCTGAAGATATTTCTGTTAGTGAAGCTCGAGAGCTTTTGAGAGAAAAGTTTGGTGTTGAAATCGAATCACTCAGAGCGGATGCTCCTAGTGCAAATGAAATAGTAATGCTTTCAGACCTAAATGATAAACAATACTGCGATTTTTTAGTTAATAAATTACTGGAACCAAATTTTAAGAGAAACAATCAAATTGTAATACAAGCTTTTGATGAGAATAATAATGCTTCCTTATGGCGTATTAGCCGAACTAAGAAAGATGCCGAATCAAGCATTTCAGAAGGAAGACAATATGCAGCCCAAATGAGTCAGTTAGGCTACTTGGAGGATTTTTTAAATTTCGATGCATATGATACAGAGGATATTAACCAAGTATACGACGTATATTCAAAGATTCGCGGCAATGTTTTAAATGTTGTTAATAATGTTACAACTAATGTAATTGATAAACTGATTATGTTAAAGGGGAGCAATAGTATAACAATTGACGGTATTACGTATATAAAAGATAACACGTTCAATGATTTTGCTAAAGCAGATTTAGTGGATAATGTAATAAGAGTTAATGTAAACGTTATGAAACAATTGTTTAATAGCAGTTTATCAGATAAAGAACGTGAATTTGCCATCCAATTGATATTAGGACACGAAATAGCAGAACTGTTTGCTGCCGCTCATGATGTTGTTGATACGCATCATGTTGCTCTTGTGGTTGAGATGGAAGATATTTATACGCAGAGTGATCTAACCGATGAGGAAAAAGATAATGTTTTTAATTTTATAGATAGTATGGCACAGTCCGTATTAGTAAGAAGTGAAAATGTCGGTTTATTAGTGGCAAATGATATTTTAACTGCTATCAGCCAAGGACGTGATTCTCGGGAAGCGATTAAAGAATTATTAAAGGAATTAAATGATCGTTTCAAGGGAGGACTGACATATTCATATGGTCACGTGTTAACTTCTGTATTGGTGAAGCTGAATAATATGGCATTGGCAGAAAAGGACGAAAACGTAAGGGCTGCCCTTTTCCAGGCATCTTCAGAAATATTAAATGAACTTACCCTGAAATCAACTATTACGGGTGCAATTAGTATTAAACTCACAATATCAGAGATTGTAAGGATATTTAATAATATTGAAAAAGTTAAGAATGAAATAACTCCTCCGGTTGAATTTGTGGTAGCAAATAACAATTTCTTTAATAAAATAAGATTTTCAATAGTTGATGTTTTTAATCAATATGCTACGGATAGCCCAGCAGATCAAAAATTAATTGCGGACTTTAATATATCCTTAAATAAACAACAAACTTTGCTTGTGAGTAATGAAACGTATTTACGATTTATTTTAAGTGAAATGTGTATTCTCGATCGTATGCTTGCGCTTGGGTTACTTGATCTTCAAGGGGCGATTAGTGTAATGGAACAAAGTTTTGCTAAAGATGGCAGATTGATGAATATAGCGGGAGAGAATTTCAGCGTTGTTGAAGAAGAGAAGAATATACAACGGCATAGAATGAGTCAAAATATTTCAAATTTCCCACAACAATATGTTAGTGCTTTTGCTCAGTTCTTAAACCTTTTATCAGCTCAAAGTGAGAGGATAAATGTTACTGGAGAGAGTGTTCAGGATATAATTGTTTCTTTTCTTTCAGAGCTTTTAGGCCAAACTCCTTCAGCTATTCGCGATAAATTAGATTCCGCCGGCATATTGCAGGAAATCAGAGCACATAAGGCTCCGCGCAATATTCTTCTGCGCTTGCTTGTTTTTATAGAGTCGAATAATGAAAACGTCTCGGTCTTAGGGGCTAGACAGCCTGAGGTTCAAATCGTGGATGCTGATAATCGTGAGATGGCCGATGCTGTCTACGAATCACCTGGCTTGGAGATAATCGGTGATATATTGCCAAAGATTTCTTTTATTGAAGAGTATTCAGGTCAATACAACATCGGTTTGACGCATCTTTTTGGTTCTGAAGTCGGCCATCATTTTACTAGGTTTTTACACTATGGGCCTATTAATGAACTTTTTGACCGCATCAATATGAAAGGCCTCACCTCAGAATTAATAAATAACGAAAGCTATGTTAATGAGTTTAAAAAATTATACCGTGAGTATTTTCACTTATACGACATAATTAAAAATCCACAAATTGATTTGACGGGAGGATTTGGCCCCAAGGTAGCTGACAAACTTGATGAGATTGAGGCAAAGATGCGAAAACGTTACGGGAATAATGCCAACAATTATTTTATTAAGCTTGTAACTATTTCTGAATTTTTGCAATTAGACAGGCAGGAGCTTATAACAACTGGGCAGATTCATAGAACATTAAATGATATTGAGAACTTGGAAGCTGATATAAAAAGAATAACTCCAAGGAAAGTGTATGATTTTTATAGTTTTCGAGGAGGCTTTCTCTCAGCTGCTATGGAATCAAAAGTATCTCATCAAGAATTTACTTCACCGGCGAATGTGTTTTTAGATGTAGAAGGAATCAACTTATCATCACACATTGGAGCAGAAATGCTGGAGCAGGTTATTAGACAGCATTTAGCTGTTTTGATTAATGAGGGAAATATTTCTGCAGAGACTGATATAAAGGTGAAGGAAGCTTACTACTATATTGCCATATGGATTATGAAAGAATATGGTTTTAATAAGAATACTTTAGGGCGTGATGTAAAAAGCTTGGAGCTTAAGAATATTATTGATGGGGTCTTAAGCGTTACTTTAGAGGATATTAAAAAGGTGAAAGATATTGTTGAGAATGATCGGCCACAGACACTTAATGACTTGTATTTGAAAATTGTGACAGGACATGAAGAATATATTAGCCAATTAGAAAATTATTTAAAAGGTTCATCGTCTGAAGATACATCGAATGCAGCAAGGATATTGATGCATGTCAATTCTATTATTTCAGGGGATGCATCAATTTTAGTAAATAGGCTTTTTACCGAAGAATGGAACGTACTTGATATTAAGGTAAAGGATGCACTTATTGAAGCACTGTATGAAACGGTTAATAAGCCATTTAGTATAAGGTTGGATTTAATGACACATGATGAAATTCTGGATAACATTGCAAGCTTTTTAAGTACTAATGATAACTTTAATCAAAGAGAGGAAATCTTAAATGTATTAAATGATAAAGTCCTAAAGGGGCGATTAAATGATTATATAAAGAGTATTAAAAAGGAGAAAGACATAAAGGAAGAAAAAGAGAGAAAGGAAGGGGAGAGGGATTTAGGGGATCAGAGGATGATTGCCGAGACAAGACAGGAAAAAAGCAAAGTTGAGAGTCAATCTCGGGAAGTGCTGAGTGAAAAAGAAGAAAAGGAGAGAAGAATTAAAGAGATACAGGATTTAGTGAGTCGTGTTAGTTTACTTGAGGCCTCCATAAAGATATTAAAAGAGAAGCAGGAAAGTGTAACACAAGATGATATACAAAAGATAAATAATATGGTCATGGATCTCGAGAGATATAAGAGGGAGCTTAATGTATTGGTTGCTAATACTGATGCAATATTGCAGGTTGATTTTATGAGAAATTTAACTGATGAAGAAGCACTTGCGCGGCTTTCACGGGTGCTTTCTCAGTTAGACAGAAAACTTAATAAGAAAGAGTTTGAAATTTTTACCGCATTTTTTGCAGAACGCCCTGAAAAATTTCTTACTGATCTCATCCGCTCTCTTGCCCAATTAGATAAAGACACTTCCGAAGAAATAAATCTTGCAAACAGAAGTCTTTCCCTGCAGCTTATTCGAGAGACATTTTTTGACCTTTCACTTGAAGGCAAGCAGACCATTTTTGAAGAAATTTTACCTGAAATTAATAAGCAAATAGAATCAACAATTAATAAACGAGACATTCCTGAGGCCATGAGGGAAATGGTTTTCTCAGAATATACGTCCACGATTGAACATATTAAAAAGGGAGGAAACAATTTAAGATTTTCAGAAATTAAAGGAGAAGATGGAAAGAAAGAAAAACCTGGACTTAAAATTGCAGAGGAGCTGTCAGGGAAAGAGGCGGTTGAGCAAATTAGTTCGCCTAAGGAGGCTGAAGGAGAGGCAGCCGTTGTTTCTCTTTTAGGCGATTTCTTGAGTGGAAAGATTTCTGAAGGAATAACAGATCACTTTGCAGCTTTTAATGAAAAACTGGAAGGTTTTATTAATACTTTACAGCAAGTAGAAAGCCACTTACAGATGAGGCATTACGATGGCTTAATGAAATCAGGTAGAATTAAAGGCAGGGCTGCAGGAGCTAGCGTTTAATTTTATGATATATTATAAGACGAGAGAGGAAATTGAGAGGTTAA
>CAZLCT010000121.1:0-6830 GCA_964558015.1 uncultured bacterium
CGGTATTGAAATTATTACCGATTTACCCTTGCTTATTTTACTTTCCTCACGTGCTCGTTTAATGAAGCTCGACAGCTCCTGGCTTCTTCTCTCATGAAAAACATCCCATTCGAATGAAGCGTAACGGATCGCGGCCTTCATTATACGAACAGTGCCGTTCCTCTCCTGCATGAGCTCTACCATCTTAACCGAATTCAATCCGATATCTATGCCGATACTTGTCTTACTCATATAAAATTACCTTACTAACCTGCCTGTGTCGTTATTCATGAACTTTCTCTCCCCATAATCTGACGCAATTCTCTAACATCATTCTCTGTATACTCACGCCAGTTATTAACGCTATTCCTTTTAGCCTGGGGAAAGATGCCTTTTTGTTCATAACGAAGAAGTGTCTGTTTTGAAATGTTTAGTATTATCGCCACCTGATTTGCATTAAAAAATTTAACTGTCTTGACATTCACATCTGTCTCCTTATTTTTTTATCAATACAGATCAATTATTAATATAATTTATATAAGTAAAAAATACATACACTACCTTATCCTTTATCGGGTATTAATCCACTTTGATATACCTTGATATAGGTAGCTACTACTAATTACTATTTTTATCGTCTCATAAAGCCCCAAACTTAACCTTCATTTCTATTATATATATATATTTATTAAAAGTAGCTCATGCCTAATAGAAAAAGTACGTTTGCTCGTTTGGCTGGTTTAGCTCGTTATGCTCGTTTTCAATCTTAAATATTCAATATTCAATTTTCAATATTAAAGGAGCTCATGGCTCATGGGTAAGAATGCTACTGCAAGGCAATCTCATAAAAAGTATATTATGTATAGGTTATTCTAAGTGTTAAGATAATGGGATAGATTACTAAGTAGGATCTTTAGAGAGAATATCAGTCACCTTTGTGACCAATTCATTTGTATCAAAAGGAGAAGAAATGTAATCAACGGCACCGGCTTCAATAAATTTTGAACGCATCTCCGGGCCGTATGATGTAAGAATAATAACGGGAATATCCCTGGTTAGAAGCTCTTCTTTACCTAAATCATGCGGATGTTTCAATTGCCTGAGAACCTCCTCGCCGCTCATCTCAGGCATATTAACATCAAGTATTATGAGGGCGGGTCTTTCCTTGCGGGCCAGATTAAGACCGTCTTCACCGTTATCCGTAATAAGTACTTCAACATCCGGTATATCGAATTCAAACCTTCTTTTCAAGGCCTGCAGAAGATTAACCGAATCATCAATACAGAGTATCTTTTTCTTTGCCATTCTTCTCTTACTCCATATTAAAAAAATTATCGGATAGCTTACTAATTTATACTAATAGCATCCACAGGACAACTGTTTTTTGTTTCAGTGGCAGTCTCCTCGAGCTCAGAAGGAACCTCATCAACAGTCACACAAGCTTTATCTTCCTGCATCTCAAATATATCAGGAGCCATATTAGCACATAAACCGCATCCGATGCATTTTTCTTTATCAATCAAAACTTTCATATAATCCCCTCGTCTAATGATACGGTCATAATAGCCGTTTCATTTAGCCTTAATTTCATTTTAAATAAACCACAAACAGCTTACGGAGATTATTATAAAATAAATTAATTTGAAAAACAAATAGTGATTACTATTTTTCTATCTTGCGCACACCGGGCAGCACTGCCTCCCTCACTTTAGGCGACCTCCCGTATACACGTTCATAAACAGCAGGAAAAGAGTCCTTGCCGCAAAGAAGCATACACGCAAGAGGCATTACTTTCTCAGCCGCCTGCCTCATACGAATTGTCCTCTCCCGAATATCCCACTGTGCATGAGTATCTTCACGCAAGCGTGACATATGGTATAACTCCCTCATATTAGTACGTATTAAAACATGCCGTTGGTGAGCATTAGTCAGAATATACGGTGCAATATGAGGAAGGGTTTTACATATCCGGGAATAAATGTTATCCGTGCTTTGAATAACGTTCCTAAATTCCCTCTCCATGCCTATATCTTTTATTGAAGGCGGAATAGTTACACCGAGCTCCGTATTATAGTTTTGTGCCGTGATAGTAGTCATACGGTGGCGTTTAAGCTGTCCAAAACACGCGGCAGAAATAATCATATCGTAGGTAAGTCCGGCGTATTCATATTCCCTCAAGAGAGTATCATAAAACTGCAGATGTTGGCAGGCTGTGGCGAAAATTTCTTTTTTCTCTGCCTCACTCATCTGTTTCACTCGTTCCATACAATCAGTGAAAGAACTGCCTGAGGTAGAAAAAATTAAAGATGCGGCTATTAAATCATCACCGTTCTCATCATATTGTACAAGACGGACATCATCTCCCTCAACCACGGGAGCCGCAGCAGTTTCCAATGAACCATCGGTCATTAACTTACCTGAAACCCTGCCAAGGTCCGGATATGTTTCTTTATTAAAATCATTTTCTTCATGAAAAATAATAATTGAAGGGGCTACCTTTCTTACATGTTCATACATCTTACGGCCGAGAGTTTTCACCTCTTCTAAGGGATGGGAAGCAAAACGACGCAATATTAGTTCTAAATTACGGCCGTTCACAGTTAATCCTACCTGTGCCTGTGTAGCAAGAGATGTAACGTAGCGTGCATCCTCCTTTGCCCAGCCTTCCAGCAGGTTATGATTCTTAGGATTAGCAGCCTCGTCCTTATACTTATTAAACACATAGTCTTTCAACTTATCAAACAAAACGTGATAAAGTCTGTTCTGTTCCTTGATAATTGATGCAAAATCAGACTCAAAACGCGATCTCTTTATTTCATCAGGCACGACAAAATCATCCGTAAGAGTAATATAACGCTGCGATTTTTCCGTGTAAGAACACAAACGAAATTTCTCTAAAGATTCCATTGCATATCGGGACACTCCGATGATATCAAAATTAAACACTGCATGCTCAGCAACGGAATGGTGTCCCATTTTGAAAATGATTGTTTGGTTCGAACGGCGGGTCCTTTCAACTTCTTCGCGTGCATCCTTGCGGATTTCATCGATGGGCCGCGGGTCGCGGCTGATCCTCGCATATGCTGCCGAGAGTGTCTCGGGAGTTACGTCCTGCCTGTGTCCGCATTTAGAGATCATCTCATTCAGCACACCTGAATCAACATTATATCCGGCTAAAATAACATTCATAAGTAAGTCTCTTTTTCGTTTAATTATACTGTTTTTACGTTAAATTTCCAGTCCGTTTAATTAAGGACAATTTCACTCTTACTGGGCTTAAATCCGAGTTCAAGAGATTTTAAGAAATCGACCTTTGCTTCATCCCCCCTGTCCAGGACTTTAAGCGTAAGACTTCGGCAGTAGTATGCACGTCCGAAATTCGGATTGAGGGAAATTGCTTTGGAAAAATTAGCAAGTGCCAGGTCATATTTTTTCATAGCCCTGTATGTTTCACCGCGAATACAATAAAGAGATGCCTGATCGGGTGACAAAAGAACGGCCCTTGAAAAATCATCAAGAGCCTTATCCAGTTCGTTTTTCTTTAAATATGTCATTCCCCGGCGGTAATATGCCGGAACATACGTATCATCCGTCTCGATTGCGAGGTCGTAATTTATGATGGTGTCTTTTATATCTTTTTTATTTTCATAAACATATCCGATATTATAAAAAAGCACTGCCTTGCCACGTTTTCCCTCTATTGTCTCATCCGTAATTGCCTGCTCAAGATAATCACCCTTAATATCTTTCCTCTGGAATACAACGCCGCGTATTATTCTCTCTCGGGTTCCTTTATCGAAAAGTTCGATTCCCCTTTCATAATCATCAATTGCCTTGTTTGACTTTCCTAGCTTAAAGTATGTGTTTCCCCTGTTTGCAAAAAGCAAAGGGTATTCATCTTCCATGGCGATCGCCATATTGTAATCAGTTAAAGCTTTATCATATTTATCAAGATAATAATACGCAAAACCACGGTAAAAATAAAAACGCCAGTCATCGCATTTCTTGGCTTCTGCAGTAAGATAATCCACCGCGTCAGTGTATCTTTCACCTTCCAATAATTCGCGTGCTTTATTATAATGGTATTCACGCGAATGAAAACCCGTAGTAGCACAGCCGTACATATAAATAACAAATAACAACAAAAATAAAATAAAAACCTTTCTCATCTTCTCCTCCGTGTTATAACTGTCCAGAATGAAAAACTATTCAACATGATAATGAATGTCCGTAAAACCGCGGCTTCTTTCCATAGCATTTTTGATTTTACGCATTAGCCATCTTTTTAAAATAGCTCGCGTGGCGGGAAAAAGAATAAAAAAACCAAGTATGTCGGTGAGGAGTCCGGGTGTGAGCAAAACCACTCCCGCAGCAAAAATTAAACCCGCATCAATTAATTCTGAGGCAGGCATTCGGCCTACTCTTGTCTCCTGCTGAATCTTAAATAATACCCTGTATCCTTCAAGGCGGGCCAGATACGCACCCAAAACACCGGTTCCGATAACCAGGAATAAAGTTATTCCCACACCGAAATGCGCCCCTAATTTCATAAGGATATAAAGTTCGGTAAGAGGAATAATCGTAAAAAGAAGTACAAGTTTTAGGAACATAGTCTACATTTATCCAGTCGTTTTAAGTACTACTATATAATAACTATTACCCACCAACGAGCCTACAATATATCAAAGATTTGCCTTTTAGGTCAAGCAGTTAAGTATATACTAAAAATAATTAAAACTACATTAATAGACTTTAAATATTTCAATAGCAACTCTGCCGTCAGGATAATAAATTTTTTTCTCAGGTTTAGAATCTGGATGAATTTCTTTAAAAGCTAAATAAAGATTAGCAAAATCCTCTTCCCAAGCTGTCCTAGATTTAGTCATATCCGGGTTCCACAAAATGTAATATATCGCCTTAGCTCTGGATAATAAACTTTTCTCTTGAGCTGATAATTTCTCCTTACTATCAGAAGGTATTCCCAGCTCGTAAAATCCCATTACAGAGAACATTATTATTTCACTTCCTGCGCTATTATTCCTTTGTATCAATAAATCCTTCCTATGGAGTTCATGATGTTCTATGGATGCGTGATCCAAAATATTTGAATCATAAAAATAAGCTGTATCAATGACTTTTCTCGGATTATCACTTTTCATCTTCATGTAATAAATAAGATAAGGGCTTATTACCATCCTAAAATCAGTAACAACTGCTACCTCATCCATTCCATGCCACTTATTTACAAGATAGTACGCCGCCTCCTGAGAGCCGCATCCGTTGATCATTAATGAATCCTTACATTTAAAGCAATTTCCAAAATAATCAATCCATGTAAAAAGATAATTCCCTACGATGAAAGTTACTACAAAAAATATTGCTACCTTTTGTATCGATTTTGTAAAGATCCCCCATGGTGTTATAAGAAAACGCGATAAAAGAACTAATGGTGCCGGCAAAATAACCAAAAGATATCGGGCATCGATGTTTCCTGTTAAAAAAGGCATAAAAAAAATCCCACATAAAAACCATACCAGAAAAATAATATCCGGCACTGTCCTTTTCTTAATTGTAAGGATAACCGATACTAAAAACAACGGGGAAACCCAGACTGAAAAAAGCAAAGGCTGATGCCAGTCCGGTATAAACAAATTTTCAGGAAAACGCTGTGGAAAAAACAAAAGCCCGGCAATAGTAAAAATTTTGCTTATTAAATGTAACAAAAAATATCTGTATGTCTGCAAATCTAGAAAATCTTTTCCGCTAAAATAAGATCTGCTAAACTGCTCAGCAAAAAAAGAACTTCGAAACATCAAGACCAGAAAGGGGGTTATTACAATCAAAAAGGAAAGAATTCCTATAATTATATCTTCTCGAGCCATGCTTCTATATTTTTTATTAATAAAGAAAAACGACAACAAATAAATAGGTAAAAAAACCAATCCGCTGGGGTGAACATAAAATAAAATCAATCCCAGCATAACCCATGAAAAATAAAATGACTTATGCTTGCCCTCACTTATTCCCCTATACAACAAATAAATAGTAATTATACAGAAAAAAGGAACAAGCATTACGCTAAGTCCGATTCTACTCATAATAATATGCCATGGAAGGAATGCTAAAAATAACGCCGATAAGACTCCCTCCTTAATGCCGTATAGTTTCTTCCCCAGTAAATATGACAGGAAAACTGTTACTGTGCCGATTATGACGGATGGAATTCGTGCAATGAAAACAGGATGAAGGAAAAATTGTGAAATAAACAATGAAAATAATAAGTAAATGACTTCAAATTGTTTATCAAAAATAACAAATTGAAAAAAATCCAGTACGCCGTGAAGTCCTCTAGTAATTTCACTCCCGCTTAGCCTGTTAACCCAAGCAAGGGTACTGGCCATCTCGTCAAAAATCAACGGCTGTGCGTTGAGTGAATATATGCGAATAAAAAATGCGCAAAGCACGATAAACAATACAACCCACGGAACAATGTTAACTTTTGATATAAAATTGTGATCCATTGAACGTTCTAACATTTAATGTCTCATCTTTTACGACAAATAAAATCTTCTAAGATTACTGCCATCTCATTCTCTCCTGCTTCTCGGAGATTGCTCACAACCGTTTTCTGCCATTTTTTATTGATCGAGCTGAAAATTCTCTTTATATCATCCTGTTTATTATTCTTAATTAACTCATTAAATACCCGCAAAGCGCTTTCCTTATCTCGCTCTTGCTTTTCTTTATTTCTTCGACGCTTAAAAATAATAAATTTATGCAATGCATACAATGCAGGATGGTAATTATTTAGCCGATTGAGCAGGAGTTAGAATAATACTGTTTTTTGAGGT
>CAZLCT010000122.1:0-6754 GCA_964558015.1 uncultured bacterium
AAAGAACAATTAATACTTACTAAAATTTAACTTGCTTAACGGGGTGCACTACATTTTGTTACAATTACTTAATGGGAACATATCAAAAAGCTACATAAACCATTCAAAATAAATGGGTTAGAATTGACAAAAAAGTATTATGTGATATATTTTTAATATAGTGCGAGTAAAAAATGAGAACGAGATTAAATAATGTGTAAAAAAAATTTTTATGGATTATACGGAGAGTTTATAAAACATGAACATTTCATAAAATTATTTGAACATTTTTTTGGGAAAACTAATCGATGAGATTTTATATTTTTTCATATATCTTATTAAACTTTGACGAGATATACCCAATATACCTGAGGCTTTTATTTGATTGCCGTTTGATTTTTTTAACGCTAAGGAAACCAACCTGGAAATGATTGTGTTTTTTATTTTTTTTAAATTTGAATTGTTAAAAACAAAAGTTATTGATCTTGAAAATTCATGAATTGCATTTTCTACACTCTGAATTAAATAATAGATATCATTAGATTTTTTGATTACCGCATATGCACCTTTTTGGATTAAATCTTTTTCAACATTATCGTTAATGTAAGCAGACAAGATAATTACCGGAATATGAGGATATTTCTCATGTAAGACAGTTAAAAGATGGTCGCCTTCAAGTAGTGGCATTTTGAGATCTAAAATTACACAGTTTATTTTATTAGATGAAAGGAATTGCAAAGCCTGAAATGCATTTGAAGATATGTATACTTGGTAACCTTCTTTTTCGAATATATCTTGTATATTTTCAAGTTGTTCCGTGGAATCATCAATTACTAATAATTTCATAAAATACACTTCTCCTTCGGCTTTATAAAATTATATGAAAAGTATGCCATGGACAGTTTGAAATGTCAATCTGCCCAGATAACTATATATAAATAAATAACATATGATATTTAAAAGGGGGTGAATTTATGAAAACAGCATATAATCAGTTGTATAATGAAAGAAAGGATTTGCTTAAGGATTATCTAACAATGAAATATTCGTCTGATACTAAGGAGCATGAAGAAATTATAGGACAATTACTTAGCACAAATATGATTAACAGTAGAGAAATTCACGTCATAGATGGAATTATTTTTAATGAAGTACTTATGGTAATTAAGTGTGATAATTCACAAAAAATTGAACATTTATACATTCTTGATTCTGAGACAAAGGAAAAGAAGTTTTTCCACTGTATATTCGACGATAATAAAATTATTGCTAAATGATAGAATAAAGATTTGAATCATATGCACGATAATAATCTAAAAAGTAAGGTTTTAATCTTATATAGATTAGGGTAGTTAAATACAATCACTTTAAATATTGAGTACCGCACTTAAAATGATTGAAGTTTATTTAACCTAAAACGAACATATTTTGTATAGACAGGTTAAAAATATTCTTGTAGGTGGGTAAAATAAACGGGAGCGACGGGGCTCGAACCCGCAACGCCCAGATCGACAGTCTGGTACTCTAACCAAATTGAGCTACGCCCCCGAATATTTGAATACTTTTGAAGTAATCAAAAAAAATCTAAATCTAAAATCCTATATAAACTATAAAAAATTTAAATGGTGGGCGTTGTAGGGCTCGAACCTACGACATCTACCTTGTAAGGGTAGCGCTCTAAACCAACTGAGCTAAACGCCCCAGTATTTTTTAAAGGGCTAATTTTATACAAATTATTATTTGCTGTCAATAAATAAAAGATTTAAATATAAACAAAATAAATTTTATTCAATGCCGGGTTTATTTTTTATGTAGTTTATATAATCGCTATTAAATTGCTAAATTTAATTAAACGTAGTATATTATATAATAAAATCTTTAATTTTAAATTTTGTTATAAATAATTTATATTTCATTTCTGTAAATGGTTATGCATAAAGAGAATATTGGCGAAAATGAACGCCATACTAAAAACATGATTTTGAAGGTAATTATTTCGTCGTTAATATTATTTTCTTTTATCCAAACCTCATTTGCTGACGAAAATATTATCTATGATTATAATATATTTGAAGATAGATATCTTTGTGACTATTCTGAGGGTTTTTTCAAAGCAGGTGGAGAACAAGTACCTTTTAATGAAAATCTAAATTTAAAGATTGGCATAGTTATAAAAAATAAAAGCAGAATGAGTATTGGTGAAATTATAAATGTAATATTTAGTGTTGCACCTTTTGACCGTTATCGCAGATTTTTTGTATTTGTTGATCATAATAAACTAGAAAGAATAAGGCGAAGAAATGATTTTTTTGTAGAGGCATATAATTCATATGGCCGTAAGATGCCGGGTGGTTTTGATATAGAAAATAGCAGTGTACGAGCCGGACTTATAGTACTTAATGTTGATGATTATGAATTTACCAGAACAGGAACACTTGGATATGCTAGTGATAAACTTGCAGTTGCACAAAAAATGACTATTTTACATGAGCTTGCACATGTACTTGCTAATTTGGGTGATGAATATTCTATGGGTGAAATTAGTGATGAACAAAAAGAAATTCATGGAATTTTAGAAAGAATCGGAATCCCTTGTAACCATGATAAATATAAAGTCTGGAACACGGAAAAGGCAAATATTGATTATCGGGGGCATAAGGTACTTAAATGGCAACCTTTAATCGAACAAGGTTTTATTCCAGATGAGCGGATAAAGCGTGTACAGATAGAAAATGGTGTTGATGTAGGCAGATTTCTTATTCCTACACGTAAATGTATTATGAATAGAATAGTAAGTGATAATATGGAATTTTGTCCTGTATGTCAGCTGCAAATTATTGATTCAATATGTCGTTTGAGTGGTGCTATACCACCTTGGCGAACTAAGATTAAAGAAAAGGAATGAAAATAAAAAGCGTGATTTAATCAATCAATGTGAAATATTTTGCACCTTTTTTATATTGTCAATTTTTTGATGTTGTGTATAATCATATTTAGAATTGTAGTGGTAAAACTTATTTTTTAAGTGTTGCCAAAGAAAAATATAAATCAGGAGGAAAGAATGAAGCTTGCTAGTATATTAAATAAAGGGTTAATTAATTTAAACTTAAAGGCAAAAACAAAAGAAAAGGCTATAGAAGAGGTTATTGATCTCATTTGTAAACAACATCCTGAATTGAATAAAAATGAGGTCTTAGGCGTTGTATTAGAGCGAGAGAGGCAACAGTCCACTTATTTAGGAAGGTCTTTGGCCTTACCTCATGCGCGTATTGATAATTTAAATGATTTTATAATTGCTTGTGGTTATTCAAGAGAGGGTATTAAGTTTGAAGAAACAAACGATGATGTTAATTTTGTATGTGTAATACTTTCCTGTAAAACAAAGGTTAATATTCTACTTCAAACTATGGGTGCTCTAGCTACATATTTCAGCGATGAATCTTTGGTCAAAGAGCTAGCCCAAGCCGATTCTCCTGATGATTTTATAGATATTATTGAAAAAAGCAAAATCAGGATAAAACAGACACTTGTTGCAAAAGATATTATGAGGGAAAATATAGATACGCTTAGATTTGATCAAACCCTTAAGGAAGTAATTGATTTGTTTTTTAGTAAAAATATTAGTGGTGCACCAGTATTAGATAAGGATAATACTGTTGCAGGAGTCGTCACTGAAAAAGAAATAATAAACGTTGGTCTTCCTCAATATATGTCAATGATGGATGATATTTCATTCCTGAAAGAATTCGAGCCGTTCGAAGAAATATTTAAAAAAGAGAACGAAATATTAGTAAAAGATATATATGCAAAAAAATTTATTTTTGTTCACGAAAATGTATCTGTTATTCAAATAGCCTTTTATTTTGTTAATAAGAGTTGCAGACGAATTTTGGTTACTGATGATAAAAACAGATTAAAGGGACTAATCATGCGTAAAGATTTGATTAGGAAAGTTATTCGTGCATAATTTATAACTATTTTATCTGCATATGAGCGATAAAAGTGAGAAAGAATTAATTAGGATCTGGGTAGAAAAGGATATTCAAGAGATTGAGGAAAAACTGCTTGTAGTCGGTGATATACATGGAGATTGTGCGAACTGCCGCGAGTTGGGATTGGATTATTCAAGTGTTAAGAAATGCCCAAAATGCCAAACTGTTTTTAAATATATTGCATCAAGAAGTTCTACGGGTAGCGGCGATCATAGATTTCATGAGGTAAAACGCATTCTTTCAAAAAGAAAAGATTTAATACTTATAGACTATGATGATTACAAAAGAATAAGTGGAAGAAAAAAGGCAAAAAAATTTTTAGGATAGTTCCACATTTTTTCAATAAACTTTTTAAGGGTTACTAAATAATTTGATAGGAGGTTAAATGATTAGAATGGGAAATAAATTTATCAATATTTTTATTGTTTTTTTTGTATTATTTATATCTTTCAATATAGTTTATGCGATTGATAATGCTGAGAAAGAAGATATATCGTCAGATGTCAATAATGTGGTAGAACAATATAATTCTGATATTTTAGATGAAGAGGATGAAGATTTGTTTGCTGATTTTGATAAAATCGTAGAAGAAGATTTGAACGCATTATTTGATGAAATATCAACATCAGAGGATGTCGAGGAATCAGAAATGACCCCTGAATTATTTGAAGATGAGATAGCTGATGATACGATCGTTGAAAAAACATTGCTTGAAGAAGAGGATGAAATTGATCTAATGAAAAATTGACTATGCAGTGTGTTTAATGACGTTCAAGTAAAATTGTTTTAATCATTAAAAATTTGTTTTATAATTAAATTATGTATAGCATGAAAAAAAAATTATTAATTGTATTTTCTTTATTAATTAATGGTTTATTCATAACTTACGTTGAAGCTGGCCAGGTGACAATGGCCTCCTACGATTTTGATTCGGATTATATTGAGGAGATTATACGCACTGATGAAAAAGAGGGAATGACGGTTGTAAGGATATATAAAAGAATAGAAGATTCTTTTTTTTACAAACCATTTCAGAGTTTTGATATATCTGGAAGATTAGTACAAGTTCCTGAAATCGTTGATGTTAATAGTGACGGGATGAAAGATTATTTTTTTGCAACGGGAAGTGATATGGGCGTAATTTATTATGATGTACCCTCTAAGGAGTTTAAGAGAACAAATAATTTTGATTTTGAGATAACATGGCCTGATGAGGCCGAATCCACAAAAGAGGAAGTTGCATCTTATGCCGATGACCAGAATAGAGGAGAAAGTATTTCTCTTATGATAGAAAATGAGGAGTCTAAACCTCCCAAAAGGATTCAAGAAGCCGATTTGTCAACAGTGCCAAAGAGCGATGAAGGTTCTATTTTATAATTATAATTGATAGCAAGAAAGTGAGCACGATAATGAGTACAAAAAAAATATTTTATCATTTTAGGAGACTAAATATTTTTTTAATGATCGTTGTATTAATATTCTGCATTACAAATTTTTCATTCGCACAATCTTTAAGGTATAATGTGTCTAAAGGGGAATATCAAAGAAAAGATAGTGAGCGTGTTTCTATCGTAGGAAAAATTATAAATATTGCCTACGAGTTACAACATAGGCCAAGTGGGGCAAATTCTCAGGACAGCCTTTTTAGCAAAGGAAGGCAGGGTTTATTAACAAGCGGTGGCGTAATGTGGACATTTATTGATAATGTTAAAGGGCAGGATCTTCAGTGGAATAAAAGGTATCTCGGAAAGTTTGTTAAAATAGACGGATGGGTTTTTCATGATGCCCAGTATATAGAAATTGACACATTTTCAATGGATGGACAAGACTATCAATGGTCAAATAAGACAAATTCGTTTCAGCCAGTAAAAAATAATGAGGAGTGAGGCAACACTTATATTTTTAATTTTCTAAATATCAATGAAAAAAAGAAATAGCCTTTTTTTATTTTCGTTTATCATATCTACCATTATTCACGTACCTATTTATTCGGGAATCGGTAGTTATTATTTCGGAGGAGAGGAAAATTATTTTAAGAGATTAAATAAAAAAGTTCCTTTTTTTACTTATTATCCCCGATTAAGAGAGGTTAAAATTACCCCCGTAAAATCGTTAAATAAAGAAAAAGCCCAAATAAATAATCTTCACAATGTTCCTTCCAAGGATATTACATCTGCTGATAATAAGAAGAATAGAGAAGCCGATGCTTCCAGTTTTAATAATGATAAAAAGAGATTGCCCACCAATCTTAAAATTCCATATAAAGAGCCTGCCCCTAAAGTATTATTACCTATGGTTGAGGATATTGATTTAGGGGATAAGGTCATATATGATGCTTTTTATAACTATTATGAACTTTTAAGTAATATTATAGGCCGCTTTGCTGTTTATCCTTTACAAGCTAGGAAAGAGAAAGAGGAGGGGATAGCTTACATTTCTTTTATGTTACGCAAGAATGGTCATTTAGGGGAAATTGTTCTAAGAAAATCATCGGATAATAGTTTATTGGATCGAGCTGCTATAAGTGCGGTTCAGAATGCATCCCCTTTTCCGCCTCTGCCAATTGAATTGAACAAAAATGAAATTAGGCTGAATGTTCCGATTTCTTTTGAAATTGATTGAATTTGATAATTGTTTTATATTTGTGTTCGTTGACACTAGTCTGATGCAATGATATAATTCCCAACTTAAATTTTGATATAATTTACGTCATAAACGATGTTGTTATTAAAAGGAGATGATACGATAAATTGACGGTTGGTGTAAACTCCAGATAATGAGAG
>CAZLCT010000123.1:0-6639 GCA_964558015.1 uncultured bacterium
CAGAGGAAATATTGAAATTAACAATAGATATTCACCCTACTATTGCTGAAGCTTATGCCAGGCTGGGAAGATGCTATATGGCTCAGGGCCTTTATGATAAAGCATCTGGAATGTTTGAAGAGGCAGTAAAGCTAAATCCGGAAGATACACGTAATTATGTTGATCTTGCATTATGTTACGGCGACCTTGGAAAACTGGATGAAAAACTGGATATTTTATTAAAAGCGCTTAAGATAAATCCGAATGGAGATAACATTTACTGTGAATTAGGCTGGCATTATGAGTATTTGGGCAAACTAGATAAAGCAGAGGAAATATATAAAAAGGCTCTTGTAATTAATCCAAAAAATGCAAAAGCAGCGCATCATTTATATCTGCTTTATGTTCAGCTGAAAAGATTTGATGATATTGATGCTGTTATATCGGTAATGGAGGAACCCCCGATTAGCGGTGGATTCCGTGATGCGAGAGAAGACATAAGATATTCTATTTTGGGTGGCTATCATGCAATACGTCAGGAATATGAGGCGGCCGAGGGAATATATAAGAAGGCAATGAAACAGAACCCGACCGATGGCAGGTGGTATGCAAGCCTCGCGTTATGTTATTTTAATCAGGGCAAATATGAATTAGCAAGTATGTATTTCGATAGAGCAAAAGAATTGCGCTTAAAATACGTTAACCCATCGACCCACCATAATTATAATGCAATTAAGAGGATTGTACTTAAGCGAGGTATAAGTTTAGTATGTGTTCAATATCCATTGCGCAGTATCGAACCTTTAAAAAATCTACTTTACCCTAATAAAGGAATTATTTTTGTTGATAATGAGAAATTATTTAAAATGGCAATAAAAGATTCAAAATATGACGAGTATTTTAGGGATAATTTTGCCGGAGATTTCGGCCATTGTTCAGACAGAGGCAATAAATTACTTGCTGAGAATATTGCGCACGTAATTTTGGAAAAATGTTTTAATAAATCATTTAAATAAACGAAGGATAATTTAAAAGGAGAAGGCAATGAAACGGAAAATAGGGCTTGTTTTTTCGGTAATGATTTTCTTTTTTGTAGTGATGAATGCCTCGGTAGGATTTGAGAAATGTCAAAATAATCAAGTGTCTTTATGTAGTATTTTATATGCTGCATCTGATTCTGATGAAAAAGCTGCGGGTGAAAAATCATATAAGACAGGCACATATGAGTATTATCAGATGTTAATACAGAAAAATAAAGACTCAGGAAGCGTGAAAGAAGAAACGACCGGTGAAGGAATACAATCATTTATAAAAGCAGGGCAGATGCATGAGAAAAAAGGAGAATATAAGGAAGCCGAAGAGATGTATAAAAAAGCCATAGAGGTAAATCCCGAGGCAGTTTATGCATATCTTGATTTAGGTTCATTATATATAAAGCAGAAGAGATTCAATGATGCTGAGAAATTTATAAAAGATGGTATGAATTTAGATCCTGACAATCCTGATTCTTTTATAAGATTAGGTATGTGTTATAAAGCCCAGGGTGAGTTTGATAAGGCAGAGGAAATTCTTAAAGGAGCCATGGAAAAAGGACAGGATAACGTTTATTTATATGTAGTGCTTGGTGAATGCTATTTGGAACAGGCCCGGTATGAGGATGCTATTAATGTTTTGTTAAAGGCAAAAGAGATAGACCCAGAAGATGAACGGGTATATTTAAAACTGGGGTGGTGTTATATTAATATGAAAAACTATGATGAGGCAGAGAAGGTATTTGAAGAAGCGGTAGACCTGTTTGATAAGGGAATAAAGGAGAAAGAGAGAAGTCTCTTTGTGTTTTTGGATTTAGGATGGACTTATATGTTGCAGAAAAAGTATGAAAAGGCAGAGGAGATATTAAAGAAAGCGATAGCAATAAATCCCGACGAGAGTGAAGCTTATGCAAGGCTTGGCAAGTGTTACAAGGAACAGGATAAATTTAGTGAAGCTGAGGAAATGTATAAAAAAGCCATTGAGCTCGCACCGCATAAAGCGGCCAATTATGTAAATCTTGGTTTATGTTATGGCGCACTTGAGAAGTATGAGGATCAACATAATATATTTTTAAAGGCTTTGGAAGTAGACCCTAATGATGATTATATATACTCTGAATTAGGATGGTACTATGAGTTTTTGGGTCAATTTGAAAAAGCTGAAGGTACATATAAAAAAGCACTTAAGCTTAATCCTAAAAACAGGAGTGCGTTAGACCGCTTGGTTTTGTTATACATTGGACAAAAAAGATATGATGATGCGGAGAAAATCCTTATAGATTTGGGAATAACTCCTGTTAAATATGATAAGATTAAAAAAACAAGCGGCAAGGCCGAAAGTGAGGAGTAGGAGTAAGATTAATTAAAGAAAAAATCTTAAAGGATAATATTAAGGAAATTTAAGGGGAAAATAGAATGAGTTTCCGGTGCGGTATTATAGGATTGCCCAATGTGGGTAAATCTACAATATTTAATGCTTTGACCAAAGCTCATGCCGACGTTGCTAATTATCCTTTTACCACGGTAAATTTTAATAAAGGAATTGTAGCTGTTCCTGACGAAAGACTCGGCAATCTTTCTCGAATGTTTAACCCTGAGAAGACAACACCTACTACAATTGAATTTTTTGATATAGCGGGTCTTGTTAAAGGTGCACATAAGGGGGAAGGTTTAGGGAATCAGTTTTTAAGTCATATAAATGAAGTGGAAATATTATGCCATATTGTGCGGTGTTTTGAGGATAGTAATATCTCGCATGTATATACTGAATTAGACCCCTTAAGAGACATTGAGATTATTAATACCGAGTTATTATTAAAAGACCTTGAGACCATAGATAAACGTATTAAAAAGTGCGAACCCTTAGTACGCTCTGGAGATAAAAAGGCTAAAGAGGTATTGGTAGTCTACAATAAGATTAAAGATTCTATTGAGAAGGGTATCCCTGTAAGAGATGTTTCACTTAATAAAGAGGATGAGGAACATCTGGGGGATGTTGGTTTTCTGACTGAAAAAGATGTACTTTATATAGCAAACGTTCGTGATGATGAACTTCCCACGGGAGGTGCTTTAACTCAGACTTTATCGAGTTATGCACAGGGACATAATGCCCCCGTTGTAATACTTTCAGGAAAAATTGAAGAAGAATTAACAGAACTTTCTCATGAAGAAAGCAAACAATATTTAGAAAGTTACGGGCTTAAAGAGTCCGGTCTTGCCCACCTTATTACCGCAAGTTATAAGCTCCTGGGGCTCGTCACGTTTTTTACAGTTGTTGGTCCTGAAGTGCGGGCCTGGACAGTAAGAGGAGGAACCCTTGCCCCTCAGGCTGCGGGTAAAATTCATACTGATTTCGAGCGTGGTTTTATTTCTTGTGATATTGTTTCATATGACAGTCTTATAGAGTGCGGTTCGTGGAATGCTGCACGTGAGGCAGGCCATTTTAGGCATGAAGGCCGGAATTATAAGATCCAGGACGGCGATGTTTGTCATTTTAAGTTTAATGTTTGATTATAATGGGTTAGAGTGGAATTAAACGGTCGTTGCTGGTAGTTAAAAATTGTTGCGAGTTTCGGGTTACGAGTTACGGGTAAAAAACACGCAACACGTAACTCGTAACTCGTCTTGAGTGAATACATGAGCCATGACTGTTTAATTCTATCCCAACTATATAAGATTTGAATAGAATGTGTTTTCCTCGAGTGCCTTAAATTATTTCTTGACTTATTAAGAGCTTATGTCATAATGAAAACAAGACAAAAATGGTCAGGTTATATCATGACCGGAATATTAATCTAAATAAGGCAGATAGGAAAACAGTATGAGAATGACACGCGCTTGTGAGTACGGCCTGCAAGGGGTTTTATATCTGGCAATGCAGCCGGAGGGAAAAACGACTTTTTTATCTGAAATCTCAAAAGCAAGGTCAATTCCATGCAGCTTTTTAGGAAAGATATTCCTTAATCTTGCCAAAGCCGGGATTGTTAAATCAATCCGCGGCATTCATGGTGGATTTATACTAGCGAGAAGGGCGCGTGATATAACAATGAGAGATATCATAGAGGCGGTAGAAGGAGATATAGTATTTAGCAATTGTTTAGATAAATCGAATGGGTGTGTACGAGTGCTCCATTGTTCCATGGTCATGCCGTGGCGCAAAGCTCAGAAAGAGGCACTTGATGTATTAGGTAACGTTAATTTTGAGGAGCTTGCCAGAAAGGAGAAGAAACTTCTGGCAAAAGATAAATGATGATAAAAGCATTTTCTCATATAATAAATGATTTTAAAGTTGTATTTGAAAGAGACCCGGCGGCGCGTGGTATATTCGGATGGTTGGAAGTTTTGTTAACCTATTCCGGGTTTCATGCTATTATATCTCATAGGATATGTCACGCATTACATAAATGGAATATTCCGCTTATCCCGCGTTTCTTATCACAAATAACCCGTTTTTTCACCGGCATTGAAATACATCCCGGTGCTACTATAGGCGAAGGATTTTTTATTGACCATGGAATGGGAGTTGTTATAGGTGAGACCACGGAAATTGGCACAAATGTTACTCTTTTTCAGGGAGTAACATTAGGCGGTACTGGTAAAGAAGCAGGTAAGCGGCATCCGACCTTAATGAATAATGTTGTAGTAGGCGCCGGAGCTAAGGTCTTGGGAAATATTACAATAGGAGAGAATGTAAAGATTGGTGCGGGGTCTGTCGTAGTTCGTGCCATACCGGATAATTGTACTGTTGTAGGTGTTCCCGGAATGATAGTTCGCCGTGAAGGTAAGAAGCCGATGGATATTTTAGATCATGGTGATTTGCCTAATCCGATACGCCAGAGATTATTGCTTCTTCAGAAAGAGATTGATTGCCTAGTAGAACATGTCCATTGTACAAAAAAGGATTGCGAAATTCATAAACTTGCCGAGAAGTTGAATACTAGTGAAGATTCATAGAAGATGAAAGGAAAAGGTAATGGAAGAGCAGATAAAAGAAATATTAGAAAAAGAAATTAAGCCCGTTCTGGCTTCTGATGGAGGCAGTATAGAATTTGTTGGAGTCGAAGCTGGAGGAATCGTAAAGGTGAGACTACAGGGGGCTTGTGTGGGATGTCCCGGTGCACAAATGACTCTGCAGATGGGAGTCGAGAGGATTTTAAAAGAAAGAATACCTGAAGTTAAACAGGTAGTTGCTGTTTAAAATTAATTAAGATTCCTTTAAAGCTGTTAAGCAAATTGAGGTAAAACCATGGCGGCCAATAAAGAACAGTATAATGACATAAGTTCGGTCCTAGAAGTTAACAGAGCTCTTCAGGTAGTTGTCGAATCACTGAAGAGCAATTATGTTTATAAGAGTTCTATTGCTGATTTTGACCGCGGTAGTATTTTTATTACACCTATTACAAGAGAGGGTCGTCCTACCCGGTTACGTAACGGAGATAAAGTAGATGTTGTTTATTTTGGCCGTGATGCTATGTATTCATTCGAGTCACATGTAACTGGTCACAGGAGAGAGAATAATATATCATTGATTATTTTGGAAAAACCCGCTAAATGCTTGCGCATTCAGCGAAGAGAATTTTTCCGTCTTCCTTACAAAGTCGAGGCTTCTTTTAGAAAAGTTTCTATAAGAATAGCGGAAGGGGTGAGAAAATTAAGCCCGACCGGTGATCCTATACCATGTTCCTTAGAGGATATTAGCGGCGGGGGTTTGTCGTTTCATGCATCAGAAATATTGGATGATGATTCTTATGTAGAAGTTGAATTTCCTATGCCTTCTGAAGATGGGGAAAAGCGTTTACAAGAGATGGTTAAGATAATCAGAACACGAAGGATTAATCCCTTAAAAAGAAAAAGTGAGGCTGAATATATCTATAGTGCCAGTTTTATTGCGCTTGATGATGATATACAAAAGCAAATAGTACATTTTATTTTTCAAAAACAGATCCAGGGTAGAAAAGCTCAAAGAAAATCCTTATAGTTTTTAATATGAAAGATTCATCCGGTATGACGATTGCTGATAATTTTTAAATTGGTTATTTCACCGGATGAATCTTTTTTTCTTTTAATGACATTATTTTAAGGCTTAATATGAACTTACAGTTGTATACTGACGGCGGTGCTCGTAACAATCCGGGTCCCGGGGCAATAGGCGTGTTGATATGCAATGCGGAAGGAGAAGAACTTACTCGTCATAATGCTTTTATAGGAGAAGCGACCAATAATATTGCTGAATATTGTGCCCTTATCGCCGGTCTTGAGTTAGCTTCCCAATATAAACCTGACAAACTCCAATGTTTCCTGGATAGTGAGCTTGTAGTCAATCAGATGAACGGTAAATACAAGGTAAAAAATGAGCGGATTAAAGTGTTATATAATGAAGTCAAGTCCCAGGAAACAGGTTTTATGAATATTTCCTACACACATGTTCCCCGCAATCATGAAAAAATGAAGATTGTAGACAAACTCGTCAACCAGTCACTTGATGAAGAACAGAGAAAAGCAAGACAGTAAGTGGTTCTGTTTCAAGGCAGCTAATAAAAATTTTTCCTCAATACATACCTAATATATCTTACCTTGTAATTATTTAGCCGATTGAGTAAAAAAGTTAATAAAATTGTATTTGTTGCCG
>CAZLCT010000124.1:0-6608 GCA_964558015.1 uncultured bacterium
AGATGAAAACGGGTTTCAAGGATTTACCTGCAAATCATATTGTTTTTTTATGATAATCTGGAAGGCTAAATTGTTAAGTTGTTTGAAATATTTTTTGTTATTCAATAACGGAATAAAATCAAAGTATTATGAAAAAAAGAAAAATATGTGTCGTTATTACTGCAAGACCAAGCTATGTCCGTATTCGTACTGCAATGGAGGAGATAAATAAATATCCTGATTTAGAGCTTCAGATAGTTGCTACAGCATCTGCCGTTCTAGAGCGCTTTGGCTTTCCTGACAGAGTTATTGAGGCAGACGGATTTCATATAGATTTTAAACTTCATACCATGCTGGAGGGTGGCAACCTAATTACTTCTGCTAAATCAACAGGGCTTGGAATTATCGAAATTGCTTCAGTCTTTCAGTCCCTTGCACCAGATGCCGTAATTACCATTGCCGACAGGTTCGAAACTATGTCTACTGCTATTGCCGCTTCCTATATGAATATACCTTTAATACATATTCAGGGTGGTGAACTTAGCGGTAATATTGATAACAAGGTCAGACATGCTATAACAAAACTTTCAGATTTACATTTCGTTGCTTCTCAGCTCGCCGCAAAACGGGTTGTAGAAATGGGTGAATCTCCGGAGAAAGTTTATGTTACAGGTTGTCCATCAATTGATGTAGCTGCTCAGGCCATCGAGCATCCAACTATAGATTTTGATATCTTTGAAAAATATAAAGGTGTAGGCCCAAAAATTGACTGGCATCATAAATATCTTATGGTTTTGCAACATCCTGTTACTACTGAACCAGACAAAGCAGCCTTTCAAATCAATGAGACCTTGCACGCAATCCTTATGAGTGGCTTACCCACCTTTTGGTTCTGGCCCAACATTGATGCTGGGTCAGATGTAACATCTCATGGAATCAGAGCATTCAGGGAAAAATATTCTCCGTCTAATATACATTTTTTCAAAAACATACCTCCTGACGATTTTTTGAGGTTGGCATACAGAGCCACAGCCATTGTTGGTAATTCCAGTGTTGGAATAAGAGAGTGTTCTTTTCTGGGAACGTTTGCCATCAATATCGGAAATAGACAGAAAAATCGTGACAGAGGAAAAAATGTTATAGATGTGCCACATGACAGGGAAAAAATTTTGAAAGCCATAAAAAAAGCTGAAGTCAGTCCAAGACCAGGACAGGATTTACTATATGGAGATGGTAAAGCAGGAAAGCGTATTGCCCAGACGTTAGCTTCATGTAACTTAGATTATAGAAAATGATACCCGATTGATAGCGTAGAAAAAAAGAGACCTATAGGATGAAATAGTTGAAAATTGTCCTGCTTTTTATGGTAGTTGAAGTTTCACCGTTCTTCTTCCGGATACATAAAAAAGATCAAACAGGTTTCTATGGGATTTTCCAGGCACCTGACCGCGGAAAGAAGATTTTTCCTTCACTTATCCTTGAAGACATTGAAAGACTTCATTGCTTTCTTTTTGGAAGATGCGTAAAAGATGGATCTTAAATCATCTGCCACTATTTTCTTCAATTTTCTTGGTACCTTCGCAAAAACATTGCGTACCAGGTGTGCCTTGGCATTGATAGCCCTTGGCCTCAGGAAATTTATCTTTAAATACTTTCTCCAGACTTGGTAAGCCGTCCAGCCCCCGTTTCTTTAGGTCCTTGAGAAACTCCCGCCCAGAGGAAGCTAATTCCTTGTTCCTTGCCTGGGATTCAAGAACATGTTTCTGGCCATCTTCTGTTACACTATGGCTACCAGTACGGGGATTTTTTTCAATACTTTTATTTTATATATATCAAAATTAACGCCATATAGAAACAGATATTTTATTGGTTTTTCATACAGATTTAGGATCCTCCACTTTTCTACTGCATCTATCAACTCCTTATTGGCATTACTGATTTCGGTAAGAGATACCCTTCGATCTATCAGTTTCCTAGAGATCATCGAGAGACTTCATTTCCTGATCCCGGTAAGGAACATAAAGCTCAGATCTTCCCGGATCTTATCCTCATATCGGTTACTTTTGGGAATAACCTGGGTTTTAAACTTACCGTTACAAGCCCGAGGTGTTTTGACCTTAACATCTCCTATCCCCTTAAGGGTAAAATGTCTGCTATAGGAACCATTGTGATGATTAGTCTGAAAATTACCTCGTTCATACCAGTCCCGACCAAGAAAACTGATCAACTTTACGTTTATAAGCTTCGAAAAGTACTTTCCTATACTCTACTTTACATTATCGCGAATCATTTTAAACAGGGCATTAGGTTGCCGGATTTCCTTGATAAGTTCATTTGCCTCTGCTACACTCAGTTTCATGGGTGCTTCTCCTTTTTTTATAGTTTTCTTATCAAAACTTTTTTAAAGGAAAAGTGCCCTTTTTTCTGCCCTCCCTCAGAATTTACACAAAATAGTTTACACTACCAAAAACATAACAAGACCAATCAACTCGGATATTTGGTTACGTTATTTTGTTATGTTACTTTGTTATGTTACATTTCACAAAACCCCGATTATTGGCGACGTTCCAGGTAGTTATGTCGCCTGGAACAATGGCACTGACCAGCACCGCTATAAGTTTAATAAGGAATTTAAAGAATGTTAGAAAAATTGTTTGTATATGATATTGATAATGTCGCTATCCAGCTATTTAGATATACTTTTGTTGGAGGTATAGCGTTTTTAGGAGATTTTGGAACTTTGTTTTTTATGACAGAGTATGTCAATCTAAATTATTTAATTTCTGCAGCTATTGCTTTTGTTATTGGATTAACAATTAACTACTTATTAAGTGTTAGTTGGGTGTTTTCAAAGAGAAAGTTAAATTCCCGATTTGTTGAATTTATAATCTATTCATTTATTGGCTTAATAGGTTTATGTTTGAACGAATCTTTTATGTGGATATTGACGGAAAAAATTCATTTTTATTACTTAGTTTCTAAAATTTGGACAACAGGTATTATTTATCTATGGAATTTTTCTGTGAGGAGATTTGTGCTGTTTACATAAATGGAGGAAATTATAAGTGAAAAAAGAGAAAAAGGCTTTGATTATAGGTACAGGTCCAGCTGGTTTAACTGCTGGATATGAATTGTTAACAAAGACAGATATAAAGCCTATTATTTTTGAAGCATCAAATTTCATTGGAGGCATATCAAAGACTGTTAATTATAAAGGAAACAGAATTGATATTGGAGGACATAGATTCTTTTCAAAGTCAGATATAGTTATGAAATGGTGGGAGAATATTTTTCCTATACAAGGAAGTCCTTCAAAAGATGATCTTATTTTAAATAGAAAAGTTAATTTATCTACAAAGCCTTTAGCTCCAGATCCAGAAAAAGTAGATAAAGTGATGTTAGTTAGAAATAGACTAAGTAGAATTTATTTTTTACATAAGTTTTTTGATTATCCTATTTCTTTAAAATGGTCAACATTTGCCAATCTTGGTTTGGTACGTGTTTTGAAAATAATAGTAAGCTATCTATATATTATTTGTTTTCCCATAAAGCCAGAAAAATCATTAGAAGATTTTTTTATAAATAGGTTTGGACGAGAGCTATATCTAACTTTTTTTAAAGATTATACAGAAAAAGTTTGGGGGATGCCATGTAATCAAATCAAGCCAGAATGGGGAGCACAAAGAATTAAGGGATTGTCAATTTCAAAGACAATTTTAAATGCTATAAAGGCTATTTTAAATAAAAATGACTCTATTCATCAAAAACAAATAGAGACTTCTTTGATTGAACGGTTTTTATATCCCAAATATGGTCCCGGTCAATTGTGGGAAGAAGTTGCATCTCAGATAAAAAAACGTGGTGGAGAGATTTTATTAAATCATAAGGTAGTAAAATTGCAAATCAATAATCAAAAAGTCGAAAAAATATACGTTCAAAAACAAGATTCAAATAAATTGATAGAATTTTCCGGAGATTATGTTTTTTCAACAATGCCGGTAAAGGAATTAATTATGAATATGGAACCTTCAGCACCTAAAGATGTACAGGAAGTAGCAAGTGGATTAAGTTATAGGGATTTTATTACAGTAGGATTATTAATTGAGAAATTAAAAATTAAAAATAACACCAACTATTCTACAATAAATAATATCATACCAGATAATTGGATATATATACAAGAACCAAAAGTAAAATTAGGTAGGATTCAAATTTTTAATAATTGGAGCCCTTACTTGGTTAAAGACCTCAACAAAGTTTGGTTAGGATTAGAATATTTTGCTAATGAAGGCGATGAATTATGGAGCAAATCTGATGAAGAGTTAGTCAATTTTGCTATAATAGAATTAATCAAAATATGTTTCATAGAAAAAGACGATGATGTTTTAGATTACGTAGTTATAAGAACACCAAAAGCATACCCTGCATATTTTAGCACCTATGATAAATTTTATATAATCGTAGAATTTGTAGATAAAATTGAGAATTTATTTTTAATTGGACGAAATGGTATGCATCGTTACAACAATCAAGATCATTCAATGTTAACTGCCATAGCAGCAGTCAATAATATAGTTAATAACGTTAAATCAAAGGAGAATATTTGGTTAGTTAATGCTGAACAAAAATATCATGAGGAGAAATAATATAATTTTAGTTTTATTTGCTTATCTAATTTTAGGAATATTCCTATTACCTATATATCGTTACCAAATAAATGCTGATGGAATTTCTTATATTAGCATAGCCCAAAAATATTTAGATGGAGATTTTAAAGATGCTATTAACGGTTATTGGGGGCCATTATTTTCATGGCTGCTTATACCATTTTTGAGTATAGGTTTACCATCTTTATTATCATGCAAGATATTATCATTACTAATTGGCCTTTTTTTGCTTTATCAATATGCTTATTTTTTAAGAAAATTGAACATCCAGTCCAACCTTTTTTTATTGACCTTGGCCTGCAGTTCATTAATTACTTTGAGTTTTGCTTTTAGCGTAATAACTCCTGATTTGTTATTTGCAGCCATTGGAATATTATATTTGAATTTAATATTAGATGATGTTTACTTACAAGATAAACGGACATCTATTTTTATTGGGATTGTAGGTGGCTTATTATATTTAACTAAAGGTTATGGCCTTCCCTTTTTTATAACTAGTTTTATTGTCGTAACATTTTTTAATATTATTAAAATTGACGCTAAAAATTGGAAAATTATTATTTCAAATTTTTTGATTACTTTTTCCGTTTTTGGCTTGATTTCTGGTAGTTGGATACTCCTCATTAGTAGAAAATATGGATATTTTACTTTTAGCACCGCCAGTTATTATAATTTTTTATTAACGTATCCACACTCTCTTGGACTTCCTATGCATTGGATGGGATTATTATCACCACCTAACTGTACTGCAATCAGCATATGGGAAGATATAAGTTTTATTAACGTTCCAATCAAACACATAGATTTTTATGATAGAATGCTTTCATTTGTAAAAAATTTTCTAAGCAATTCATGTAACCTATCTGAAATATTATGCAAATATTCGATTCTTTCTCCAATTTTGATTTTAATCTCGATTATATCTTTCTCTAAATTTGGTATAGAAAATACAAACAAAAAAATATTCCTTGTTTATTTATTTATGTTTATACTAGTAGTCGGCTATTTAGTGATAATAATAGAATCTAGATATATATGGGTATCTTGTTTTTTGTTATTAGCAATTGGAAGTTATCTTTTAAATTGTATATATGAGATAAAATGGTTAAGACCTATTGCAATTCATTTTTTTACTTTAATTTTTTTTCTAAGTTTTTGTATACATCCTATCGTAAAACTGTATAAGAATAGGTTTGTTAGAAGGAATATTTTCCAAATTTCAACGCAATTGGAAAAAATGGGAATCAGAGGTAAGATTGCTTCTGATAAAAATTGGGGTAAAACCCTTTATTTGTCGTTTTATTTGCATAGTCAGTATTTTGGTGAAAAGGGTAAAGCGAATGATATAGTTTTTTTGCAACAAGTTTTGGCCAATCATATTGATTATTTATTTATTTATGATTTGCAAAGATCTAAAAATATATTGTCATCAAATGATTTTAAATTAATAACTAAAATTAATTATGGAAAAATAAAATTTGCCATTTACCAAAATTTATTACAAAGCAAAAAAAACTGTACTTACCCCCTTTATCAAGACAAAATTTGAGGGTGTATTTGGTGCACAGCTGCCTGATTGTGTTGGAGTTACCCCCACCGAGGGGAAGTTCCCCGTCCCAATCCAGATTTATTGCCACCGGCACGCACAGCCGGTTTAGATCTTCACGAGATTCAGACTGAATCCCGGATGCATTGATTCCTCATTGTGGTGCCTAACCGCCATTGTTTATATTACCGCTCTTTGAAATAGACTTTTCTTGGGATCAAATACCCCAGCGAAGAATGGAGACGGTCCATATCGTAGATGTTGAGATACCGATCAAGACAGGAGAAGGCCTCTTTGACATTGGGGTCCACCTTAGTCTATCACCACCGTCAGGTAAACAAAACCACCTCTCAGGCGTATGTACGTCAGATTACTACACCAAACCTGATTGAAATAATTGATCTTCAGGCCTTGCT